>NZ_CP160906.1:3300000-3590786 GCF_041080865.1 Psychromonas sp. MME1
AAAAGCCAAACCAGTCGAGCCTGAATATGATTCGACCATTCCCGATGATTCCCTCGATTGGTTAGATTTAGGGGTAAATTGGCCGGCTAGTGGAGTAGCGAGTGAGGTGACCTCATGATTGCCAAGGTCATAAATTGGTCCATTAAAAACCGCATTATGGTGCTATTGATAACCGTGGCGATTGTTGCCTATGGGATATTTGCCGTACAGAAAACGCCGATTGATGCGATTCCCGATCTTTCCGATGTACAAGTCATCATCAAGACGAGTTATCCGGGGCAAGCGCCGCAAGTGGTTGAAGATCAAGTCACTTATCCTCTGACGACCGCGATGCTCTCGGTGCCGGGGGCAAAAACGGTACGTGGTTACTCCTTTTTTGGTGACTCCTACGTCTACATCATTTTTGATGATAATACCGATATCTACTGGGCTCGCTCGCGGGTATTGGAGTACCTTTCGCAAGTTGCCCCAAATCTCCCTAAAGAGGCGCGTTCAGCCTTGGGGCCTGATGCCACGGGCGTTGGTTGGATATTCAGTTATGCGCTGGTGGACAAAAGTGGTCAACACGATTTAAGTGAACTGCGTAGTTTACAGGATTGGTTCTTAAAATTTGAACTGCAAACCGTTGCGGGTGTTTCCGAAGTGGCAACGGTTGGCGGCATGGTAAAGCAGTATCAGGTACGGGTTGATCCGAATAAGTTACGTGCTTACAACCTATCGCTTAGCAAAATCATGGCGGCAATCCAGAGTGCCAATCAAGAGAGTGGTGCTAGCGTTATTGAGATGGGCGAAGCAGAATACATGGTGCGAACATCCGGTTATCTCTCATCGATAGATGATCTCAAGGCTATTCCATTACAGGTCAATAGGCGAGGGACGCCGCTATTATTGGGGGACGTGGCAACGATTAATCTAGGCCCACAAATGCGCCGTGGTATTACTGAACTTAACGGCGAAGGGGAAGTGGTCAGTGGCGTGATCGTGATGCGCTTTGGTGAAAATGCACAGGGTGTCATCGCAGCGGTTAAAGAGAAACTGAATGAGTTGCAAAAAAGTTTGCCGAGTGGTGTTGAAATTGTGCCAACCTATGACCGTTCTGAACTCATTGCCGATGCGGTAGAGAATCTTTACCATAAGCTACTGGAAGAGTTTATTGTGGTCATTTTGATCTGTGCCGCTTTCCTATTCCATTTCCGCTCCTCCTTGGTGGTCTTACTCAGTTTACCCATAGGTATTTTTGTCGCCTTTATTATTATGTCTTGGCAGGGAATTAACGCTAATATTATGTCCCTTGGCGGCATTGCCATTGCCATCGGCGCGATGGTTGATGGGGCGATCGTGATGATCGAAAATGTCCATAAGCATATGGAGAAAACCGAGCTAAACGATGAAAATAGGTGGCAGGTAATTAGCAAAGCAACCCTTGAAGTGGGGCCAGCACTGTTTTTCTCACTGCTAATAATCACCTTTAGTTTCCTACCAGTTTTTGCCTTGGAAGGGCAATCGGGCAAAATGTTTTCGCCACTGGCCTTTACTAAAACCTATGCGATGGCGGCCTCCGCAGGGCTGGCGATCACCTTGATCCCAGTATTAATGGGCTATTTTATTCGCGGCAAAGTGTTAGCTGAACATAAAAATCCATTGAATCGCCTGTTGATTGCTATTTACATGCCTGCGTTATCCCTGAGTTTACGTTTCCCAAAACTCGCGATCAGTGCTGCATTCACTATTTTATTAGTGGGGTTCTATCCGATCAGTCACATTGGTAGTGAGTTTATTCCACCTCTCGATGAGGGTGATCTGATGTATATGCCAACTACTTATCCGGGGATCTCCATCGGTAAAGCGCGTGAGTTGTTACAGCAAACCAATAAGCTGATTAAGACCGTGCCTGAAGTGAAAACCGTTTGGGGGAAAATAGGCCGTGCTGAAACAGCCACCGACCCTGCACCATTGACCATGATTGAAACCACCATACAATTTAAGCCCAAAGCGCAATGGCGCACGGGCATGACTAAAAAAATGATCATCGATGAACTCGATAGTTTGATTCAATTTCCGGGGTTAACTAACGCTTGGGTGATGCCGATAAAAACACGTATTGATATGTTGGCAACGGGGATTAAAACACCCATCGGGATTAAAATTGCGGGAGCAGATTTAGCGGAAATCGAAAAAATCGGCAAGCAGGTTGAGCTGATTTTAAAAGAGGTTAAGGGAACCGCCTCGGTCTATGCTGAGCGAGTCTCCGGTGGACGCTATGTGAAGGTCGACATTGACCGAGAGAAAGCTGGACGTTATGGGCTTAATATTGCGGAAATTCAGCAGTTAGTTGCCGTGGCGATTGGGGGTAAAAACATTACCGAAACCATTGAAGGGTTAGAGCGGTACCCCGTTAATTTACGTTATCCGAATGATTATCGTGATTCCGTCACTGCCTTGAAAACACTGCCGATAGTCACAGCAAATAAAATGAACATCAGTTTAGCCGATGTCGCCAATGTTTATATCGAAGCGGGTGCGCCGATGATAAAAACAGAAAATGCGCGTCTTAACGGTTGGATTTTTGTAGACATCGAAAACCGTGATTTGGGTTCCTATGTGCAAGAGGCAGAGCGGCAAGTCAATGAGCAAATTAATTTACCAGCGGGTTATTCGTTAGCTTGGTCTGGGCAATATGAGTACATGGAAAAAGCCAATGCGCGTCTGGCCAAGGTGATCCCTGTGACCCTCGTTATTATTGTTTTGTTGTTGTATTTCGCTTTTCGTCGAGTAGCTGAAGTATTGTTGATTCTTTCGACCTTGCCCTTTGCCTTAATGGGGGGGATTTGGTTGATGTTTTTACTTGACTATAACTTCTCCGTTGCCGTTGGTGTCGGCTTTATCGCGCTCGCTGGCGTTTCGATTGAAATTGGCGTTATTATGCTATTGTATTTAAATCAAGCATTAAGAGAAAAACAGGATAAGCGGCTTGAAAAGTTTAATCTTAATGATCTCAAAGAGGCTGTTATGGAAGGGGCTGGGCTGCGTGTGCGCCCAATCATGATGACGGTGGCCACCGTGGTCATCGGCTTAATACCTATTATGTACGGTGATGGTACGGGATCATCGGTGATGCAGCGTATCGCGACACCGATGATCGGCGGCATGGTTAGTGCCATCATATTAACGCTGCTGATTTTACCCGCAGTCTATTTTCAGTGGAAAAAAATGAGCTATACCCCTATTTTCAAAGGTCATTATAAAAAGGAAACATTATGAATATCAGAAAAAGTAAAATCGCATTAGCACTAACAGGCGTACTCTTTATGGCTATGCCACTTTCTAGCGCCTTCGCCGATCAAGACAGTTGTGAAATAAAAGAGACACGATTGGGTGAAAACATGAAGCACATGAAAAGTGAGTTGCGTGCCTATGTAAAAGCGTTTAAAAAAGATGATGCTAAAATGATGCAGGACCATCTTGATAACTTGTTGAAGTTAAGCGAGCAGGCTGCGCAGGAAACACCCGTTAAAATAAAAAACATGCAGGCGATGCACGATGATCACATGGAAGAGATGGACCATAGTGATATGGACAAGATGTCCCATGATGAGAAAAAAGATAAGAAAGATAAGAAAGATAAGAAAGATAAAAAGGATAAAAAAGAGAAAAAAGATAAGAGCGATAAAAAAGATAAAGACGCACATAACCATATGAAGGATAAACATGATCATGAAACGGATCACGACATGGACCTTGATATGGAGATGGATCATGATATGTCCGCTATGCCGACAATGGAGGGAATGAGTGCTGAGCAACATCATCAACATATGAAGTATTCTCAGGGAATGATGGAACTACAGGATCTCTTTAAAGCGTTAAATCAAACCAAAGATAAAGCTAAAATTAAAGAGATTTTAGAAAAAATAAAAGAGCACAGTAAAAAAAGTCATCAAAAATTCCGTCAACATTGTGATTGATTTTAACCCGTAAAATTGATCTGCGATTTATACCAACTCCGGTAAGTATGTGATCTAAATTTCGCGTAGGATAAACAGCTTAATTCAAGGCGTAATTTGACGTAAATGGTTATTCCCTTTGCGAAAATTACAACGCAGCAGTAAGTTGTTTTAACCAGTAAAATAGATCAGCTATTTATCGGAATTGGTATTATTCCGATTGCTATAATAATGAAAGCAACCGTTGCAGCACGGTTGCTTTCTTTTTTAAACTGGGCAAGGTTATTGAGGGTATTTCTGCTAAAATAACGCGATTGTATCTATTTGTTCCCCCTCAATTGGGGCTATTTATTCAGAAGAGAGTTATGAATAAAAAACTATTTGCGCTTAGCTGCGTATTATTTTCCCTTGTGATTACCCCGTTTAGTGTCGCCAAGCAGGCAGCCCCTGCGCCACGTGCCGTACCCGTCAAGACCGAAGTTGTTGGACTGCAAGAGAGGGCGCAATCGATCTCCTTAATCGGTAAGTTGCAATCGCAGCACTTTGTGAATTTGGCCTTTGAAGTATCAGGTAAAATCAGTGCTATTCATGTTAAAGCCAATCAACAGGTAAAAGCTGGACAGTTATTGGTACAACTTGATGATCAAACGGCACAAACGGAACTACTTGAAGCGCAAGCCTATTTGGCGGATGAAAAACGTAAGTTAGCTGAATTTAGTAAGTTATTGTTAAAAAATGCCACTTCACGAACACAGGTCGATGCCCAGTCGGCGTTGGTAGAAATTGCAGCGGCCCGTTTACAGGCGGCAAAGGTTCACCTCGATTTACATTATTTACGCGCTCCATTTTCAGGTACCTTGGGCTTTATTGATTTTAGTTTAGGTAAACTCGTTAATGTAGGTGAAAGCTTACTAACCTTAGATGACTTGTCAGTAATGGATCTTGATTTACATATCCCTGAGCGTCATCTTTCTCAGCTTAGGATTGGCATGCCCGTTAGTGCAACGACCTATGCCTGGCCTGATAACCGTTTTATCGGAGAGATCAAAGCGATCGACTCTCGTATTAACAGCGATACACTTAATTTACGTGTACGAGTACAGTTTGCTAATCAGCAGCTACAACTGAAACCGGGCTTAATGATGTCAGCGAAAGTGAATTTCCCTGCCGTGGAACAAGCTATTATCCCTATTCAAGCGCTTGAATATTCAGGTAGTAAACGTTTTGTGTATGTGATTGATAAAGAGAGTCGTGTAACACGCCAAGAGGTGATACTCGGTGCACGTATCAATGATAGTGTGCTCATTGAAAAAGGCGTTAACGTCGGCGATGTGGTCGTTGTACAGGGCTTAGTGAATATGCGTGATGGCCTATTGATTAAAGATTTAGGTGACCCAAAAGATAACCGGGAGGTGCACTGATGTGGCTCTCTGATACAGCGGTAAAACGACCCGTTGTCGCGATTGTATTGAGTTTATTGCTCTGTGTCTTTGGTGGTGTCTCTTTTTCAAAACTCGCAGTGCGTGAAATGCCCGATGTAGAAAGCCCCGTGGTGACCATTAATACCCGTTACGATGGTGCTGCTGCCTCGATCATGGAAAGTCAAATAACCTCGGTGATTGAAGAGCAAATCACCAGTATTAGTGGTATTGATGATATCACTTCGGTGTCGCGTAATGGCATGTCTCGTATTACCGTTACCTTTGAACTCGGTTGGGATTTAACGGAAGGTGTCAGTGATATACGTGACGCGGTCTCAAAATCGATACGCCGTTTACCCGATCAAGTGGATGCGCCCATTGTCTCTAAAAATAATGGCGCGGGTGAGCCTTCTATCTACATAAATCTTAATTCAACGGTGATGGATCGAACACAGTTAACAGATTATGCGGAGCGTGTCCTAGAAGATAGATTTAGCCTCATTTCTGGTGTCAGCTCGGTATCATTGTCCGGTGGCTTGTATCAGGTAATGTACGTGAAATTGTTCCCTGATTTGATGGCGGGGCGTGGGGTGACGACCAAAGATATTCTCGATGCACTGAAAAGCGAAAATATTGAAAATCCCGCGGGTGAAGTGCGTAACGATACGACTGTTATGTCAGTGCGAGCGGCACGTTTATATGAAACCCCTCAGGACTTTGATTATCTGGTGGTACGCACCGCTAATGATGGCACACCAATCTATTTAAAAGATGTTGCTAAGGTGTCCGTTGGTGCTGAGAATGAAAATTCCTCCTTTAAAAGTAATGGTGAAATTAATCTTAGCTTAGGTATTATTCCGCAAACCGATGCAAACCCTTTGCAGGTGGCGCAAGCGGTGCAGCAAGAAGTGGACAATATCCAACAGTTCTTACCGGAAAATACCACGCTCAAAGTTGATTACGATGCGACTGTATTTGTCAAACAATCGATAAGTGAAGTTTATCAGACCCTGTTTATTACTGGCGGTTTGGTGATTCTGGTTTTGTATATTTTTATCGGGCAAGCGCGTGCTACGTTGATCCCCGCTATCACCGTTCCTGTCTCTTTGATCTCCTCTTTTATTGTTGCTTACTCCTTGGGCTTTTCCATTAACTTAATCACCTTAATGGCACTCATTTTAGCCATCGGTTTGGTCGTGGATGATGCCATTGTGGTGGTCGAAAACATATTTCACCATATTGACCGAGGTGAAAAACCGCTATTAGCGGCGTACAAAGGGACGCGTGAAGTGGGGTTTGCGGTTATTGCCACCACGCTTGTGTTGGTGATGGTCTTTTTACCTATCTCTTTTATGGATGGCATGGTTGGTCTATTGTTCACTGAGTTTTCGGTATTACTGTCGGTGTCAGTTATCTTCTCTTCACTTATTGCGTTAACTTTAACGCCCGTATTGAGCAGTAAAATTCTTTCCGCTAAACGCAAACCGAATGCTTTTAACCGTTTTACAGATGAACTTTTCCAGCGCTTAGAAGGTTTTTATCGAGATATCGTGAAGCAGGCAATCCGTTTCCGTTATGCTGCTCCTTTTGTGATTATCGCCTGTATTACAGGCTGTCTGTTTCTCTTTAAGGCGATACCGAGTCAATTAGCACCACAGGAAGATCGCGGTGTTATTTTTGCTTTTGTTAAAGGCGCGGAAGGAACCAGTTATAACCGTATGACGGCCAATATGGATATTGTCGAGGCGCGTTTGCTACCTCTATTAGGGGAGGGGTTGATCAAGTCAATCAGCACCCAAGCGCCCGCCTTTGGAGGAAACGCGGGCGATCAAACTGGTTTTGTGATCATGGTGTTGGAGGATTGGGCTGCACGAGATAAGAGTGCCCAGCAAGCCCTTGGCGTGGTACAAAAGGCGCTTGCCGATATTCCTGATGTGAAAGTCAGACCGCTTCTGCCCGGATTCCGAGGTGGCTCCAATAATCCAGTGGAATTTGTCTTAGCTGGTTCTGATTATAGTGAACTGAATGAATGGGCTGAATTACTCAAGGATAAAGCAGAACAAGCTGGTTACTTAAGCGATGGGCAACTCAATTATTCAGAGAAAACACCTGAATTGGTGGTGTCTATTGATAAAGAACGCGCGGCAGAATTGGGCATTAGTGTCAGTGATATATCCAGTACCCTTGAAGTGATGCTAGGTGGACGATCTGAAACAACCTATGTTGAGCGCGGTCAAGAGTACGATGTCTATCTACGTGGAGATGAAAATAGTTTTAATAATGTTACCGATTTAAGCCAAATTTATATGCGCAGTCGCAGTGGGCAATTGATCACCCTCGATACCGTGACAAACATAGAAGAACAAGCAGGTGCCAATAGACTCTCTCATACTAGTAAACAAAAATCGATCACTATCGAGGGGAATATGGGGGGCAGTTACTCTCTGGGGCAGGTATTAGATTATTTAGATGCGCAATCCGCATCATTGTTACCGGGGGATATATCTATCTATTATTCCGGTGAATCGAAGGATTTTAAGGAAAATCAAAGTAGCGTCTTAATTGTCTTTGCTTTAGCTTTGTTGGTCGCCTACTTAGTGTTGGCGGCACAATTTGAAAGTTTTATTAATCCGCTAGTTGTTATGTTAACCGTACCAATGGGCGTCGTAGGCGGGTTTATTGGCTTGAATTTGATGCAGCTGGGACTCAATATATATAGCCAAATCGGCATGCTAATGCTGATCGGCATGGTTACTAAAAATGGTATCTTAATTGTCGAGTTTGCCAATCAATTGCGTGATAAAGGGGTGAGTTTAGATAAGGCGATTATTGATTCTTCTGCGCGTCGTTTAAAACCGATCTTAATGACTGCATTTACTACTTTAGCAGGCGCTATACCGCTTATTTTATCAACGGGAGCAGGTTATGAAAGTCGAATTGCCGTGGGAACTGTGGTCTTTTTTGGTATGTCCTTTGCTACCTTCATCACCCTCTTGGTCATTCCTGCAATGTATCGCCTCATTTCTGGCAACACCCATTCTCCGGGTTATGTACAGCAATTATTAGAAGCAGAACTTGCTGAAAATCAAATAGATAAACAGGCGAGAAATATCGATTAATAATGATGGATTGTGACACTAAGCCCGTTAATCATTAACGGATTTAGTGTTGCTGTTACATGACGCGGTTTCTACCTGCTTTTTTAGCAAGGTACAGGTTTTCGTCAGCCATTTTAATTAAAGTGGCTGCATCCCCGTTTTGCTCACCTATGGTGGTGGCAACTCCAATACTAATGCTGAGGCAATTTGAGACCTGAGAGCCTTGGTGTGGAAGTGCTAAATTTTCGATACCAAGGCGCAGCTTTTCCGCTATCTGCATGGCAGCCTCAGGTGTTGAATCGGGTAAAATAACGGTAAACTCTTCACCACCATAGCGGCAAACAATATCGGTTCTCCGTGCGATTAAACTTGATAGCGTTTGTGCAACGCTCAGCAAACATTGGTCACCGGCTGCATGGCCATAGGTGTCGTTATATTGTTTAAAATAGTCAATATCGATCATTAATAATGATAATTGCGAGTGATAACGTTGTGAAAGCAACCATTCTCTTGCTAAAAACTCATCAAACTTACGACGATTAGCAATACCCGTAAGCGCATCTTCATTTACTAGCTGCTGCAATAATTTACTCTGTTCTATCAGTTTTAAATGGTTTTTTATGCGCAGTTTAATCAAAGGTAAACGAAAGGGTTTGGAAAAAAAGTCGACGGCGCCAAGCTCTAACCCTCTAATCTCATTATCCATTTCATCTAACGCAGAGATAAAAATAACCGGTATTTTAGCGAATAGGGGAGACTCTTTTAGAGATTCACAAATTTCATAACCACAGACGTCGGGCATCACGATATCTAGTAGTATTAAATCTGGAATGGTGTTTTTCAGCCGCTGTAGCACCTCTTTAGAGTTACGAGCGACAATAATATGATAATCAGCGGATAAACACTGCGCTAGTACATCAATATAAAGCGGCTCATCATCAACGATAAGAATGGTGCTTTTGCTGGTCATTTTCTTTTGTTCCTAGCTAATATCTATTGCAGATGCCTTGAGCATCTCTAGCAGTTTGCTATGTGCGGCCTCAAATTCAAAGTTATCGAGCAAGATTGTTAAGGGTGTCATATCGATATTACTATCATCATCATTGAGCAGGCATTGTAGCTCAGATAGATGCTGCTTCGCCTCAAATGCCCCATCACGGAGCGATTTTTCAAGGAGCTTAAAAGTATGAGTTACTTTTTCTCTGTTAGGAATTTTGTTACCTGCAAGGTTATCACATGACTTACTGTGAACTGTAATATTATCAAGTAATTCCTGGAGGGTATCTTTAACTAGTTTAAAGCTCATGGCTAGTTTGTCAATTGCGACTTTAGATGAAGATGCACTCTGTCCCGCGAGGTTTTCTAGGTTTTTAGCGTCTTGGTAAAGTGTCTCGGCAGCAATGGTTGCCGCTACTCCTTTTAATGTATGCGCTATTCTTTTGATCTCTTGGAATTTATGTTCAGCGAAGGCATCGTTAATCGCCACTATGTCATCGCCATGGTTGTCGTAAAATTGCAGCAATAATTTTTTTAAAAAAAGTGCATCACCACCGACATTTTTTATGGCTGAGGCAATATTAATTGGCGAGTCTGTGCTTAATAGTTGAGCTGGAAATAGCGATTGCGTTGCTGGCACCTGTTTATTTAAAGGGAGTGGAAATTGGTCTGATTTTAATTTTGCGACGGAGGCTAATATGGCGGTAAACAATGTCTCTGGATCGAAAGGCTTAGCAATAAATAGATTGAATCCTACATCTAAAATCTCTTTCTGTACATTACATGCGGTTATCGCAGATAACGCGATAATGGGTAATTGCTGTTGATCATACTGCTTGCGTATTTGTGTACAGGTTTGGTAACCATTCATGCCCGGCATGTGAATATCCATCAGTATGACATCAAATTCGCCATCGCTTTGCTTGACTAGCTCTAATGCTTTTAAGCCATTATTTGCCACATAGACAGCCGCCCCTTCTTTTTCTAACAACTTGGTCGCTACTTCTTGATTGATAGGATTATCTTCGACCACTAAAATATTAATACCCTGTAACTTATTGCTGTGTTCTCTGTTTTTCTCTAGTAGTGGTGGCATGCCATTACTGAGGTTTTCCAGTTGTATTAAAAGGTTTTTTATGGTTATAGGTTTTTTTAATATGGCATCGATAGCATTTTCAAGCCCATGATTATCGGCCAGTTGCGAAGTCATTAAGATAACAAAGGGGGGATTTTCTCCTGCAAGTTCTTGGTTTACTTTAATTAGCTCGAGTATAGACGCTTTGCCCATTTTTTGATCCACCAATATGAAACCATAGCGATGGTGTGGGGCATTAAAGCTATCAGATAATTTTGCGATACCATCCTGTATTGATTGCGCAGTGTCGCTTGAAAACTGTAACCGTGTTGCGATATCAGTCATTTCCCGTCGAACGGTTTCATTACCATCAATAATGAGTAAGTGGCAATTTTTTATTGCCCCGTCATACAGGGAACCTGTAAGTGGCGCCGATGATAGAGAATCAGTAGGCAAGGCGAGCGGCAGGTCAAAAGAGAAGGTGCTACCTGTATTAAATTCACTATCAACCCGTAAATTTCCCCCCATTAAGGTGATCAGGTTCTGGCTAATAGTGAGCCCCAATCCTGTTCCACCAAAACGTCTGGTTGTCGATGAGTCGGCCTGCGCAAAAGGGCGAAAGAGCCGTTTAAGTTGCTCATCGGTTATTCCAATACCGGTATCCTGTACGGAAAACTGAATACGCAGCGGTTGCTCTTTTCTCTTTAGCTGTTTAAGGGAAAGAATAACATGGCCCGAATTGGTAAATTTTATGGCATTATTCAGTAAATTTAATAACGCTTGGTGGATACGAAATCTATCACCGTAGAGTTGGTCGGGAACATCATGTTGCCCAACAATGATAATTTCAATATTTTTTTCATTGGCATTGACAATAACGAGGTTGATTAAATTGTTAAGAAGCGTATCGAGGCTGAAAATTTGTTTATCAATGATCAGCTGCTGCGCCTCTATTTTTGAATATTCAAGAATATCGTTAACAATATGTAACAATGTTTGAGAAGCGTTATTAACTTTACTCAGGTAATTGTGAGTCTCGGTGTCTACTTTACCCTGCAACGCGAGGTGATTTAAGCCAATAATAGCGTTTATTGGTGTACGAATTTCATGGCTCATATTGGCTAAAAAGTTAGCTTGAGCTTGCTCTGCTTTATTGGCCTTTTTTATCGAATCGAATAATTTTGTCATGGTGCGATTGATGTGGTCAGATAAAAACTGAAACTCACTGATCCCTTTATAAGAGGGGGGCTGTAACTCGGTTATCGCCTTGGTTATTTGTAAAATGGGTTTAAAAATAGAGAAATAGCTGATAGCAGCAAGACTGAATATAAAGAGGGCAAGTAAAATTAGAGTATTAGATATTTTTTTTGTAAGGGTAGTATTGTTCGTATAACTTTCACTACTTTTAACAAATAGAATATCCCATTGCCAAGGTTTAAAGGAACGTTTATAGATAAAATAAGGGGTTTCTTGAATATTCACGACCTGTAATTTTTCGTATTTTAGCTCTTTATTAATGAAACTTTGTAAGTCCGTTAACTGCTCTCCATTATAAACAGTGGTAACATTTTTTTCTTTAAAATTGGTGTAGATAAATTGCCCCTCTTTAAGGATCCCCGCTTTTAAGTCGTAGCGTTTAAAAAAGGTATCTAAGCGACGTATGGCCTTTGTATGGGCAATACGCGATACCACCGGGGTTATGACCTGATTATTGTTAAGCATTTCGTTTAGAGCGTGGTCGTTGATAAGAGAAACGTGGTCTGCCAATAAGGTATATTCCTGCTGCACCTGTGCGAGGGTAAATTTAGTATAGGCATCTTCGGCGTTATTAAATATGAATATAGCGCTGATAATTAAGAGTATCAGTATCTGCAAAAAGAGCCGGCTGACTAGGCCGTTGCCGAGGTATCTTTTATTTAGTTTGAAGGTCATTGCCACCGCCTATTTTTCAAGCACAATAGTGGTTGATGAAAGAGATTTTGGCCAGACGGTTTGCAGTACCCCATTTTGCCATTGACTTAAAAATTGGCGCTGTTTGATTTGTTTCCCCGTTTTGTCAACGGCAAATCGTCCAATGACGGTCACCGTATTCAGGCTAAGAATAGTCTCTCGAACCTGCTGTGCATTAATGCTACCCGCTCTCTCTATTGCTTCTTGAAAAATTTCACCGGCGGCATAACTTAATGCAGAAATATAGGAAGGAGGCTGCTTAAACTGAGTGTGATAGGCATTTTTAAAGGAGGTAACATTCGCGTCATCATATTGTACATTTGTCACCCACCAAATGGAGGTGACGGTATGTTCAGCTAATGGCCCTAGCTCTGCTTGGTAGTATGCATCAGCAGCGCCCGACGCAGCACTAAAAAAGGTCATAGGCCTAGACGGGTTATTCGCTAATGCCCGACGCATGGCGATAGTTTCCTCTAATGAACCAGTAAAAATGAGATCGGTCGCATTGGTTTGGATAACTCGTTTCGCTAATTTATTGAAAGAGAACTCATTTTTATTGAATATATGATTGAGCACAATATCTACGCCAATGCTATCGGCCCATTCTTGAGCACCATCAGCAACCGAACGGCCGAAGGCATCATCAATACCGAGTATGGCTAGCTTGTGATCGCCATCAAGGGCAAGTATTTCAATAAAATCATTGGTAATATTGGTGGATACTTGTAAAAGTCCAAAGATATTTTTATAACCCTTACTCCATAATTCACTGCTATTGGCTATCATCGCGATTAGTGGGATTTTAGCTTGTTCAACGATGGGCATGATGGCCCCTGTTAATTTGCTGTTGTAGGGGCTGAAAAGAAAATTTATATTTTTGTTGCGAACATAATCTTGATAGATTGTCATGGCGCGCTTAGGGTCACCTTGATCATCTGTAAAGATCAGTTTAACGGGGTGGCCTAAAATCCCTTGGCCGCTATTAACTTGTTTTTGCCATAGTAGAAGACCATTTTTTATTGATGAGCCTATTCTGCTATTTTCGCCCGTTAGGCTTAATGACAATGCAAATGTAATCGGTTTTTTATCTAATGCTTGGCATAGCGGAGCAACCGAAAAAATGAGTATAAAAGAGAGCAACAAGCGAATATATTTTTTTAGCACCAGAGATCATCCATTATTAATGTTTCAATTATATTGTCTAATTAGCTGATTTTTATACTGATAAGTTGGCGAGGCATTGTATGCTAGTATTAATCATTGAGACCATTATCGCCAGCGCATTTTATAAGAGGTATAGCATGAGTCATTTACAGGGTAAAGTTATTTTAATTACAGGCGCGACATCGGGAATAGGGCGAGCTATCGCCCTGCAAGCGATTGCTAAGGGGGCGCGTTTAGCATTGTGTGGCCGAAGCGATGTTAAAATGCAAAAATTGCGTGCCGACTTGAGTAAGTATCAACATGTTTATAGTTCCTTCTTTGATATTACCAATGAGTCATTGACGATGGCATTTATTGGCGATGTGATTAACCACTTTGGGAAAATTGATATATTGATAAACAATGCCGGTGCTAATACCGCAAAAAATAGTGTTGTGGATATTAAAACTTCCGATTACGAATATATGATCAAACTCAACCAAGTCGCTCCCTTTGTGGTGATGCGCGAAGTGTTTAAGGATATGCAACAGCGTCAAGCTGGCCATATTGTTAACATTCTATCCTCGGTTTGTAAGTTTTCCAATCCAAGTATGGGTGCTTATACGGGATCTAAGGATGGTTTTGAGGGGATGACAAAGGTCTTTCGCAAGGAAGCTGCCGAAGATAACGTGGTGGTCACTGCGGTATACCCTGGTGGTGTCGATACTGATTTTCGAGCAATGGACCGCCCTGACTATTTAAGCTCTGACACCGTAGCACAAGCTATTATATCGATGCTTGAACTACCCGCTGAAGCCGCAGTTCATGAGTTATTACTGCGCCCGCATGTAGAGCGAAATTATTAACATTCTGTTGCCAGAATTTTGCATTCATCTAGGGCGAAAGCTTTAGTCATAGTGTTGCAATTACCGGGGCGCAGGCTTTAGCCTGCTAGTTGTTCTGGTGGGCTGAAGCCCACGCCCCTTGTGGAATTGTTTGCCGCTGGGGCGCAGGCTTTAGCCTGCTAATTGTTTTGGTGGGCTGAAAACAGGATGCGCAGAGCTTATCCGCTCATGATACTAAACTGTCGTTTAATTCGCTCCACGCATCTTCATAACACATTGCTTATATCATATAACATATCACTCTAATCTATCCGCTTATATTTCATGCATAATAAATTCCAGTTAAATCATGTGCAGTTGAAGGAATATCATGGACAAAAATAAACTCACTCACCTCAAGGCGCTTGAGGCAGAATCAATTCAAATTATGCGTGAAGTGGCAGCTGAGTTTGATAACCCAGTCATGCTTTATTCGATTGGTAAAGACTCATCAGTGTTATTACATCTGGCTCGTAAAGCATTTTATCCGGGTAAAATCCCTTTCCCATTAATGCATGTCGATACTAACTGGAAATTCAAAGAGATGATTGAGTTTCGGAACAAGTTAGCTGAAAAGTATGATTTCGATTTAATCGTTCATAAAAACCCACGTGGTTTAGCGATGAACATTAACCCCTTTGAACATGGTAGTGCTAAACACACTGATATCATGAAAACAGAAGGGTTGAAGCAAGCACTCGATAAATATGGCTTTGATGCCGCTTTTGGTGGTGCACGACGAGATGAAGAAAAATCGAGAGCCAAAGAGCGAGTCTATTCTTTCCGTGATAAAAAGCATCGCTGGGATCCTAAAAATCAACGCCCTGAGTTATGGAATATTTACAACTCTAAGGTGGATAAGGGCGAAAGTATCCGTGTGTTTCCGCTATCTAATTGGACGGAACTCGATATTTGGCAATATATCTATCAAGAAGGTATCGATATGGTGCCACTCTATTTTGCTGCGAAACGTCCCGTTGTGAAGCGTGATGGCGCGCTTATTATGGTTGATGATGAGCGTATGCCGCTTAACGAAGGGGAAGTGCCTGAAATGAAAATGGTGCGTTTCCGTACACTAGGCTGTTATCCATTAACGGGTGCCGTTGAATCGCAAGCGACAACATTACCGGAAATTATTCAAGAGATGTTGCTAACCACAACATCGGAACGCCAAGGCCGAGTTATCGATAACGATTCAGCTGGGTCAATGGAGAAGAAAAAGATGGAAGGGTATTTCTAATTAGCAATGCTAATGGAAATAGTGCCTTCAGCTTTCGGCTCTCACGAGCTATTGAGCAGATTTAATAACTGAAAATTATATTTTTCAAGGATTTAAAATGTCGAATGATACAAATTTAATTGCGACAGATATCGAAGAATATCTACGCGTACATGAAAACAAAGATCTGATGCGCTTTATCACCTGTGGTAGCGTGGATGATGGTAAATCAACACTGATTGGTCGTTTGCTCTATGACAGCAAGATGATTTTTGAAGATCAAATGGCTGCCATTGAAAAAGATTCGAAAAAATTCAATACCACCAATGAAGAGTTCGATTTGGCCTTGTTGGTTGACGGTTTGCAGTCAGAGCGTGAGCAAGGCATCACGATTGATGTCGCTTATCGTTATTTTTCCACGGAGCAACGCAAATTTATCATTGCTGACACTCCGGGGCATGAACAGTACACACGGAACATGGCAACGGGGGCTTCGACCTGTGATTTAGCCATTATTTTGATTGATGCGCGTCATGGTGTGCAGGTACAAACACGTCGTCATTCTTATATCTGTTCTTTATTAGGTATTAAGCATGTTGTGGTTGCGGTTAATAAAATGGATGCCGTGGAATACAGCCAAGATGTGTATAAGAAAATTAAAGCTGATTATCGTGCGTTTGCAGAGCAGTTAAATATTGCTGATATCCGTTTTGTGCCGATTTCGGCATTGAAGGGGGATAACGTTGTTAACGAAAGCGAAAACATGCCTTGGTATCCCGGTTCGCCTTTATTACGTTTATTAAATTCGATTCAAATTAAAACCGATACGAATGAGAAATTCCGTCTGCCAGTGCAGTATGTTAATCGACCAAACTTAGATTTTCGTGGCTTTTGTGGCACGGTTGCATCGGGTGAAATTCGCGTAGGCGATACGATAGAAGCACTGCCATCGGGTAAGCAAAGTAAAGTTAAATCGATTGTTACTTTCGATGGCAACCTTGATAGCGCTTTTGCGGGGATGGCGATTACCTTAACGCTTGAAGATGAAATTGATATTAGCCGTGGAGATATGATTGTTCGTCCCCATGAAAAGCCTGAATCGACAAAAAGTTTTGTTGCTGATGTGGTGTGGATGTCAGAGGAAAATCTTCATGTTGACCGTGAATATATTATAAAAGCGGGCCCTCATTCGACCTATGGTTCAGCGGTTGCTATCAACTATAAAGTTGATGTCAATAGCATGGAAAAAGGGGAGACGACTCAGTTAGCCTTGAATGAAATTGGTAACTGCCATTTTGAAGTGGCAGAGGCTCTACAGTTTGATGCCTATGCAGAGAATCGCAATACGGGGGCTTTTATTATCATTGACCGCCTCAGTAATTCAACCGTAGGTGCTGGTATGATAACCGGTTCAATTGAGTCTCAACTGAACAACAAACCAGCCTATAGTGCCTTCGAACTTGAGTTTAATGCCTTAGTACGTAAGCACTTCCCGCACTGGAATGCGAAAGACCTTCTTAAAGGATAATTGCTAAATGCTATCCACTGGCCGCGTTAGGCTAACAGTGGATAGCCCTAGCTAATGGCTGATTTATATGACGATTCAAGCGTATTTTGTTTTAGCGGTTTTTATAGGCACGATCGTTGGCCTGATTAAATTTCAGCAGCGTCCCAGTCTAGTGCTTGGCGTGACATTGTTGCTGTTATTTATTTCCGATACGGTGACCACTGAGCAGGTATTAAAAAGTATCTCTAATCAAGGTTTAGCGACCTTAGTTTTACTGTTGCTTTGTTCGCTAGCGCTTGAAAAAACGCGTTTGTTGCGCATTATTGCTGCGCGTGTTATCCAAAAAAATTATGCGTCAACATGGCTTCGCCTATTTGCCTTAACGGTATTTTCATCTGCTATTTTAAATAATACCGCGGTCGTTGCCACCATGTTAGCGCCGATTCGTAATAACCCCTATCATGCGGCAAGTAAATTACTGTTACCGCTCTCGTTTGCTGCTATTTTGGGGGGAACATTAACCTTGGTTGGTACCTCTACCAATTTAATTGTGAATAGTTTGGTGTTAGAGGCTGGATTGCCCTCACTTGCTTTTTTTGATTTTACGCTGGTGGGGGGATGCTTGGTTGTCTCATGTGGTTTGCTGCTCTGGGGATTGTGCCGTTTTCTACCCGAGAATAAAGTCTCCGCGGACGTGCAAAAATCCTACTTTATTGATGCGGAAGTGACGCAAACATCGGCACTGATTGGGCGTTCTATTGATGAAAATGGGTTGCGTCATTTAGAATCACTGTTTCTTGTCGAAGTGGTGCGCAATGGGCATCTGTTAAGCCCCGTTGCACCTTCAGAGATAATCCAAGGTAATGATAGATTAGTGTTCAGTGGAGATGTTTCTAAGGTCAAGCAGCTCAATCAGTTTGATGGTTTATCCATTTTTGCTGACCATCAGGGGTTGTTGGTGGATGATTTAACGGAGGTGGTGATCCGTCCCGAAAGTGTCTTGCTTGGAAAAACCTTAAAAAAAGTGGGCTTTAGGGCGCTCTTTGATGCCGCCGTTGTTGCCATCAAACGCGATGGTGAGAAAGTTTCTGGAAAATTGGGCGATGTCGTTTTAAGGGCGGGCGATTACTTGGTGTTAGCCGCTGGTGAAGACTTTAAATCGCGCCGTAATATCAGTAAGAATTTTATTCTAGTGAGTGATGTGGAATTAGATTCCATGCTCAGTGGTGCGAAGGAACTATTGGCTATCGTTGGCTTCTTTATCGCGATTGCCTGTGCCGCATTGGGATTAATTACTCTGTTTAAAGGCATGTTGTTGCTGTTGGGCGTATTGCTGATGAGCCGCTGTTTAACCTCTGGGGAATTATTACGCCGTTTACCCATTGATATTTGGCTCATTATCTCATCCGCATTGTTGTTGTCTAATGCATTGAATAACAGCGGTTTATTAGCTATTTTAAATGAGTTTGTGAATGGCAATGCAATGGGTTTTTCTCCTTTGCTAGCATTAATTGTTGTTTATATTCTCACTTGGACATTAACTGAGTTGGTGACTAATAATGCAGCAGCGGCGCTTATCTTTCCGATTGCCTACGGTTTGGCGAACAGTTTGGATGCTAATCCAATGGCGTTTATTATGGCGGTTGCCTTTGCGGCAAGTGCCAGTTTTGTTAGCCCCTATGGCTATCAAACCAACTTAATGGTGTTTAATGCAGGGCAATATAAACTGCTCGACTTTGTTAAAATTGGTTTACCCATTAGCCTTGTCTATGGGGTGGTGGCAATTACTGCGATTACGTTCGTTTTTGGACTGTAAAGGAAACATATGAATACTCCGTATATAGAAAAAGAAGTGCTTGGCGATAAATCATCGGATGTTGTTTGGCATCAAGCCGCGGTTTCCCATCAAGATCGTATTCAATTAAATGGGCATAAACCAGCGGTGCTTTGGTTTACTGGGTTGAGCGGATCGGGTAAATCGACCGTCGCCAATGCGGTTGACTTAATGCTTTATAATCTTAACGCAAGCACCTATGTTTTAGATGGTGATAATGTGCGCCATGGGCTTAATGGTGATTTAGGTTTTTCTGATGTTGACCGTGTGGAAAATATTCGCCGTATCGGGGAGGTCGCTAAACTGTTTGTGGATGCTGGTTTGATCGTGTCAACGGCATTTATCTCGCCCTTCATTGCCGACCGTGAAATGGTGCGCAAGCAATTGCCAGAGGGGCAATTTATCGAGGTGTTTATTGATACACCACTGGCCGTTTGTGAATCACGCGACCCTAAGGGGTTGTATAAAAAAGCGCGCGCGGGGGAGATTAAAAATTTCACAGGTATTGATTCCGCCTATCAAGCACCGGTTAATGCCGAAGTGCATGTGCAAACCGCAGATAAATCAATTCAAGCCTGTGCTCAACAGGTTATCGATTATTTACAAAAACAGGGTTATTTAGGCCGCTAATGAATTACGATATTTTTAATGGTGATGCCGACGGCATTATTGCGCTTTTACAATGGCGGCTCGCTTTCCCGCTACAGAGCCAGTTAATTACTGGGGTGAAACGTGATATTCAGCTAGTTGAAAAAATCACACCAGCGAAGGGTGATTCACTAACGGTGTTAGATATCTCCATGGAAAAAAATAGCACCGCGATAAAAGACGCATTAGCGGTTGGTGCTGCTGTTTTTTATGCCGACCATCACCGTGCGGGTGACATCCCAGAGCACCCAAAATTACAGGCGCATATCGACCTTGACGCCAATACCTGTACTTCATTAATTATTGATAAGCTTCTTGATGGGCAGTTTCACGATTGGGCGATTGCCGCTGCCTACGGTGATAATTTAATTGTTAAAGCCGACCAGCTCGCAGAATTGGCGGGGCTATCGCGTGAACAGGCTGAACAGTTAAAGGAGCTAGGGACATTAATCAATTACAATGGTTATGGAGCAAGTGTTGACGACCTGCATTATCATCCCGCGCAATTATTTAAAATGTTACGCAATTATCCTTCTCCCTTTGATTTACTAGCAGATAGCGAATCGCCTTTTTATGTTTTACAAAAAGGATATAACGCAGATATGGCAAAAGCGTTGGCCATTACGAATAGTTATCAAAGTGAGAAACTTGCTATTGTTGAATTGCCCGTTAAGGCTTGGGCGCGACGTATTAGTGGAGTTTACGGTAATTTATTGGCGAATAACGACCCTGACAGAGCACATGCCGTACTAACTGAAAACAGTGATGGGAGTTACTTACTTTCGTTGCGTGCGCCGTTAAGTAAAAAGCAAGGTGCAGGTGAAATATGTAGCCAATTCGCCACGGGTGGTGGACGAGCCGCCGCAGCTGGTATTAACGCCTTAGATAAAAAAGAGCTACAACGCTTTATCGATGTAGTCGAAAACACCTACTGACCTTCAGAATCGCAAGTTTCGCTTTGTGGCGCAGGCTTCAGCCAGAGTGTTGCAATCACCTGGGGCGCAGGCTTTAGCCTGCTTGTTGTTTTGGTGGGCTAAAAACAGGATACGCAGAGCTTATCCGCTCATGGCACTAAACTGCTGTTTAATTCACATACAGGGAATTGCACTTGGGGCGCAGGCTTTAGCCTGCTTGTTGTATTTGGTGGGCTAAAGCCCACGCCCCTTGTGGGCTGAAAACAGGATACGCAGAGCTTATCCGCTCATGATACTAAACTGCCGTTTAATTCGCCCCACGCCCCTTGTGGGCTAAAAACAGGATGCGCAGAGCTTATCCGCTCATGGCACTAAACTGCTGTTTAATTCACATACAGGGAATTGCACTTGGGGCGCAGGCTTTAGCCTGCTTGTTGTATTTGGTGGGCTAAAGCCCACGCCCCTTGTGGGCTGAAAACAGGATACGCAGAGCTTATCCGCTCATGATACTAAACTGTCGTTTAATTCGCCCCAGGCTCCTTTGTATAACTAAAAACAATATGTGTAAGGCTGATTTTGTGTAATTAATGTAGAAAAAAACTAAAAAAATCTGCTAATATCCGCACTTAATTTATCTAAATAAATTTTTTTGCAAACAGAGCATCAACCAACATTTATAACGGAATATACATGACGAAGCCGCAAGTTGGACTAACTACACTCTCTGTTCGCAATAAAAACAACCCCTTATCAGTTCACCGCTCACTAAGACTAAAAGATATGATAATGAAAAATATAATGCGAAAGATAGGCTTGTCGATGCTGTTTTTTACGACAACCCTTTTTGCTCAAACCCCGACTGCAGCACAAATGGCACAATTTAAACAGTTGCCAAGAGCGCAGCAAGAACAACTTGCAAAGCAGTATGGTGTTGATTTAAGCGCGAGCGGAAGTAGCGAGGTGGCTGAAAAAAAGCCGTATATCCCTCCAACTAAAACAGTGGCAGAAAGAAATATAGAAAATGTTGATATAAAAGTTGACTACCAAAGTGGCAAGCAATTAAAACCTTTTGGTTATGATGTGTTAGCAGGGCAGGCAACTAATTCACCGATTGATGATATTCCCATTCCTAATGATTACATTATGGGGCCTGGCGATGAAATTAAAATAGAACTCTACGGTAAGGTGAATAATACCTTTAATCTTAAAGTAACGCGTGAAGGTAAAGTCCATTTACCCGAATTAGGTCCTATTAATTTATCAGGCTTAACCTTTCAAGAAGCTCGTGAAGAGCTAACTAATAGCATTAATAATAAAATTATCGGTGTTGATAGCAGTATCACCATGGGCAGTTTGCGTTTAATGCAAGTCTATATTGTTGGCGAGAGTGCTCAACCGGGCGCCTACAACGTTAACCCTATAACTACGGTGACGCAGGCGCTTGTTGCCTCTGGTGGCGTAAAAGTGACGGGCAGTTTGCGTAATATCCAACTAAAACGAAAAGGTCAAATTGTGACCACGTTAGATATGTACGACCTTATTTTAAAAGGTAATACAGCTAATGATGTGCGCTTGCAGGGTGGAGATACTTTATTTATACCCCCGCGAGAGAACACCGTTGTTGTTGACGGTGCAGTGATGCGTCCTGCAATTTACGAGTTAAAAAATAATACCTCGTTAAATGAGTTGATTGAGCTTGCAGGTGGCACGCAAATGGATGCCTTTTTGCAAAATGTTACCGTACGCCGTCTAACCACTGAGGGTGTTGAGGTTAAATCCGTTGACCTTAGCAATAAACAAAGCACTAAATTTAGTATAAAAAATGGCGATGTAGTGCAAGTAAGCCAAGTAAATAAAACGCTGACAAACGCAATAGCAGTGAGAGGCGAAGTTATTCGCCAAGGTGTTTATCAGTTCGTTCCTGGTATGAAGGTGAATGATGTCATTACCTCTATTGCATCGGATTTAAAATTAACCACGGACCTTAACTATGCATTAGTCGTGCGAGAAATTAACGCACAACATGATATTGAAGTGCTGCAATTTGATTTAGGTGAAGCGATTAAAACGCCACACTCTCGTGAAAACTTAACCCTGCAGAAACTCGATCAGATTTTTGTCTTTAGTAATAGTGTTAATAGTCAATTTTGGCGCGGTGAAACCGAAAAATCGGCATTATTATTAGAACAAGAAAGAAATAAAGAGCAACTGTCTCAAGCGGCTAAAGAAAAAATTCAACAAGATGGCATGCCTGAGAAAATGATTGATGATGTCACTGGTGCCGAAGTTGAAGTTTCTTCTAATCAAGATAGCAAGGCGATGGTTGGCAGCGAGTTAGCAAGCCAATCGGTTGAAAACCTTCGCGAATCGCAACTTGAACCTATTTTGACCCGTTTACGTTCTCAGGCATCATTGATTAATCCTATACAAGTTATCGAAATTGGTGGGGATGTAAAATACCCTGGCACTTACCCCTTAGTTAAAAATGGGCATGTTAAAGATGCGATTAAAGCCGCGGGGGGGTTATTAGAGTCTGCCTACTTAAATGAAGCTGAATTAACGCGTACCAGTTATGTTGAAGATGATTTGAAAATCAAGCAATATCGTCTTGATTTGCATCAATTAGATGCCGCAAATAGCAAGTCTAATTACCAATTAAGATCAAAAGATCGCCTTAACATACTCACCAAACCGGGCTGGAATGATGAATTAGTCGTGACCCTGCAAGGAGAGGTTCGTTTCCCTGGGGAGTACTCCTTCAAACGTGGAGAAACGATTAAGGATATAGTGCTACGAGCGGGTGGTTTGACTCGTTTTGCAAATGCGGAAGGGGCTGTTTTTGCCCGTGAACAGTTAAAAATTCGCGAAGCAAGGGAGATGAAATACCTAAAGGCGCAGATGCAACAGCAAATTTCAGCCATGACTCTACGTAAAAATAGTGTCACGGGGAGTTATGCATCATCTCCTCAGGATGCGCTTAATGTGGTTAATGAATTAGAAACATTGCCAGCACTCGGGCGTATGGTGATTAATCTACCTGAAATACTCAATAACAATGAAAAATTGGATGTACAGCTAGCGAATGAGGATAAAATTTATATCCCTGAGTTAGTCAAAGCTGTTTCAATTATTGGTGAAGTACAGTTTAAGTCAACGCATACCTTCGATGAAAATTTAACTCTTGATGATTACATTGATTTAGCAGGGGGCATGAAAAAACAAGCCGATAATGACCGAATTTATGTAATTCGCGCCAATGGCTCTGTGATGGTGCCAAAAAGCTCTTACTGGTTTAACAATCAAAATCAGCCATTAAAGCCCGGTGATACTATCGTCGTTCCGATCGATGTTGATTACATGGATGGCTTAAGCGCAGTTGCAACGGCAACACAAATTGTTTATCAATTGGGTGTTGCTTGGAGCGCAATTAATAATTAATCGCAATCACGCAAATAATTTTGTTTATAAAGATACAGGCATTGCTTAACTAAGTGATGCCTGTCATAGGCTAATCAATGAATCATAACTACCCTGAAAATATGCAACCTTTTATGGCTGCACAAGCTGATGATGAAATCGACCTGCGTGAATTGTTTCATGCACTATGGAAAGGCAAATGGATCATCATACTCTGTACCGCTGTGCTTGCCGTTGGCGGTGTTTTTTTTGCTTTATCGCAACCCAATACCTATAAATCTGATGTGTTACTCGCTCCCACGCAGGGCAGTTCTGGCGGAGGTTTGTCAGGACAACTTGGTGGCTTAGCTGCATTAGCAGGAGTTAATATCGGTGGTGCACAAGCGGATGATCCTAAGGTTGAGGCATTAGCCGTTTTACAATCGCGTAAATTTATCGACGCTTTCATTGTTAAACATGACCTGTTAGTGCCCCTGATGGCCAGTACAAAATGGATAGAGGATAGTAACACCCTGATTTTAGATGAAGAGCTATATGATGCCGCCACTAAGGAGTGGTTATTTGACCCAGAAGAAAATGAAACGTTAAAACCGACCCTCTGGGATGCTAATAAAGCATTTAAGGAATTACTTGCAGTATCGGAAGACAAAGAAAGTGGTATGGTGACTATCAGCGTTACGCACTTTTCTCCTTTTGTTGCACAGCAGTGGGCGACATTATTGGTTTCTGAGCTTAATGAGTGGATGAAACAGAACGAATTAGACAGATCCAGCAAAAATCTTGGCTATTTGCAGTCTAAAATAGACGAAACATCTATTGCTGAATTGCGTACGGTATTTTATCAAATGGTAGAAGAGCAGATTAAAAAAAGAATGATTGCCGAAGTACAGGATGAATACGTTTTTAAAACCATTGACCCTGCCGTGGTTGCAGAGGAAAAAGCTGGACCTAAACGCGCCTTAATTTGTGTATTAGCAACCCTGTTAGGTGGTATGTTAGGTGTCGCCATCGTACTCGTGCGGTTCGCCTTTAATAAAAAAGAGCCAACAGAGCTCACTACAACCGTATAGTCAAGCAAAGCTCAAATTAGCCTGCCAGAGTATTGTAATAATTAGGGGCGCAGGCTTTAGCCTGCTTGTTTTTGGTGGCCTAAAAACAGGCTGCGTAGAGCTTATGTTGGTTATGGGGCGCAGGCTTTAGCCTGCTTGATTTTGGTAGGCTAAAAACAGGCTGCGCAGAGCTTATGTTGTTATGAGGCGCAGGCTTTAGCCTGCATATTTAGCACTGTCATTATTCATATTCATAAGCACCATAAAAGCGTAGTTCAGCATTATTTAGACCACCTGTTTTTTGGGTGGGCTAAAGCCCACGCCCCTTGTGAGCTAAAAACAGGATACGCAGAGCTTATGTTGTTATGGGGCGTAGGCTTTAGCCTACATATTTAGCGCTGTCATTATTCATATTCATAAGCACCATAAAAGCGTAGGTCAGCATCATTTAGCCTGCTTGTTGTATTTGGTGGGCTAAAGCCCACGCCCCTTGTGAGCTAAAAACAGGCTGCGTAGAGCTTATGTTGGTTATGGGGCGTAGGCTTTAGCCTACATATTTAGCACTGTAATTATTCATCTTCATAAACACCATAAAAGCGTTGGTTAGCATCTTTTAGCCCTGCTTTTACCGCATTGTTTTTAATATATTGATAAGTCATTACAAATTGCTTTTCCGTTCTGACGACCTTATCAAAATAACTCCGATCCCAGACAATCCCTCTTCTTTGATAGTGTTGGTTTATCAAAAAAGCACTACCACCCTTTATTTTTTGCATAATATTAACAAGTGGCAATATTTGCTGAAAAAGCAGGTGGATATGATTGGGCATAATCGAGACTGCAATAAGTTCATAACAACTGGTATTTTTTGCTTTAAAAAAAGCGATAAGTTTGCCAATGATTTCATCATTTAATATTGCCCCTGCATTACAAATATCTAAAAATTGGTCTTGTTTAAATTGTTGCTCTGAAACACTTTGGCTTATATCCGGCCTGTTTTTGTGAAGATAGTAGCGAACACTCTCCTGTGTTCTAAATGTCACGAACTGAATTGCATTAATTTGATCGATATGAAAAAGAGTTTTATGAAGCATAATATAGTGCCATTAAAAATGGATTCATTATTGGTTTAAACAGCTAAGTCTAGAACAGCAAAGCAACATCGACAATTAACGGTTCCCCGCAGTTTATATTGCTCACTAGACTCAGACTTCAGTCAGAGTATTGCAATCACCAGGGGCGCAGGCTTTAGCCTGCTTATTTTTGGTGGGCTAAAGCCCACGCCCCTTGTGAGCTAAAAACAGGCTGCGTAGAGTTTATGTTGGTTATGGGGCGTAGGCTTTAGCCTACATATTTAGCGCTGTCATTATTCATATTCATAAGCACCATAAAAGCGTAGGTCAGCATTATTTAGACTACCTGTTTTTTTGGTGGGCTCAAGCCCACGCCCCTTCACTGCCCCTCATTCGTAACGCTACGGTGGCAAAAAATCAATATTTACCTAATATTATTCCTATTAATTTGAAAATTAGATAGGGAAATCAAGCGTATGCAGATACTCCATCACGGTGCGACTTGTGGCGTAACTGGCTCTTGCCATCAACTGATGATTGATTCGCAAAACAGTCTACTCATCGATTGTGGCTTGTTTCAGGGGGCTGAAATTGCCAATCACAAAAATGAACAACACTTAACCATTGAGTTTGATATTAGCACCGTGCAAGCGTTATTAGTTACACATTGCCATATCGACCATGTTGGTCGCATTCCCTACCTACTCGCCGCAGGTTTTACCGGGGCGATTCTCGCAACAGAAGCCACTGCTTCCTTGTTGCCCATGGTGCTAGAAGATGCGTTAAAAGTTGGCGTGACGCGTAATAAATCGATTATTGATGCTTGTTTAAAACGGTTAAAAAAGCAGTTAGTTTCGGTGCCCTATAAGCAATGGTTCAATGTGGCGCTCACTGGCAATAGTAAAACTAAAATTAAGTTCCAACCTGCAGGGCATATTCTTGGTTCGGCTTACATTGAAGTTGATGTGAAAGTGTATAATAGTCAGACACAACGAGTCGTCTTTTCTGGAGATTTAGGCGCTACCTATTCGCCCTTGTTGGCATCACCCAAAAGCCCCTATAAAGCGGATATATTGGTATTGGAAAGTACCTATGGCGATAAAAATCATGTTGGGCGCAAACAGCGTAGTGAAGCCTTGCGTAAGGTGCTAGAAAAAGCGGTGGCAGATAATGGCGTAGTGATCATCCCCGCATTTAGTATTGGCCGCACCCAAGAGCTATTGTATGAACTTGAAGCGCTTATTTCATCCGCTAAAAATAAAAAACTAGCAGAAATTGAGATCATAGTGGATTCTCCAATGGCAGCTAAGTTCACTAAATACTATCAACAATTCCAATCACTGTGGGACGCCGAAGCGAGGCGACGTATTACGCAAGGGCGGCAACCACTCAACTTTGATTCACTCTACACCATTGATACCCATCAACAACATTTACAAGTTATCGACTATTTAGCGAAGCGCGATAAACCCGTCATTGTTATTGCTGCTAGTGGCATGTGTAGTGGTGGGCGAGTCGTTAATTATTTACGTCGATTTTTAGCAGAAAAAAGTACCGACGTGCTATTTGTTGGTTATCAAGCCGAAGGAACATTAGGGCGCGATATTCAGCATTACGGTCCGCGTGGCGGTTATGTGTTTATTGATGGCCAGAAAATAACGATTAATGCGGGCATACATACCCTATCAGGGTACTCTGCCCATGCAGACCAAAGCAACTTAGTTAACTTTGTAAAACGAATGCGACATAAGCCAGAAAAAGTGATCCTAGTGCATGGTGACGCAGAGGCTAAGCAAATATTAGCTAAACAATTGCAACAACAGGGAATTAGCGTTGTTTTTGGTGGCCTGAAAACAGGATGTGAGAGTTTATGTTGATTTTAGGGCGTAGGCTTCAGCTAGAGTATTGCAATCACCTGGGGCGCAGGCTTTAGCCTGCTTGCGTTGGTGTTTTTTTGGTGGGCTCAAGCCCACGCCCCTTGTGGCCTGAAAACAGGATGTGAGAGTTTATGTTGATTTTAGGGCGTAGGCTTCAGCTAGAGTATTGCAATCACCTGGTGCGCAGGCTTTAGCCTGCTTGTGTTGGTGTTTTTTTTGGTGGGCTAAAGCCCACGCCCCTTGTAGGCTAAAAACAGGATGCGAGAGTTTATGTTGATTTTAGGGCGTAGGCTTCAGCTAGAGTATTGCAATCACCTGGTGCGCAGGCTTTAGCCTGCTTGTGTTGGTGTTTTTTTGGTGGGCTCAAGCCCACGCCCCTTGTGGCCAGAAAACAGGATGCGAGAGCTTATGTTGATTCTTGGGATGCAGGCTTCAGCTAGAGTCTTGCAATCACCTGGGGCGCAGGCTTTAGCCTGCTTGTGTTGATGTTTTTTTTGGTGGGCTCAAGCCCATGCCCCTTGTGGCCTGAAAGCAGGGTGCTAGAGCTTGTTTTGATATTAAGTTCAGTTCCTTTTTTGTGAAATATTTGCTTTTTACAGGTATTCAACTAGAATACTGCGACCCCAAAAGCATGCGAATTTAAAAATCAATACTTATTGTGCATTAATGTGTGCTGATGGTGGGAAAATTTCAACATTTTTAAACATAGTACTTTTATAGTGCTTATCTTAAATACTTGCCTTTAGGAGCGATGAACCTAAGGGCGGTAGCGTACCTATTTTTAACTGACTACGTCCAAAGTTAAAAATAGGTCAATGTGTAAAATCATTATGTTTTTAGCGACAAATATTAAGTTAGCCTCTGAAACTGGGACATTATTTCAATGATTTTCGCGGCCTATTGGGGCTGTTTTGATAAAAGTAGTAAAAGCTAGGGTTTATAAGGGATGGTAAGAAATGGACCGTCTCAAAATGAATAAAAAGCGTCTCAGTGTGGTTTGAAAGGCTGAGGTTGAAAGTTGTAAAAAATCAATTCACTTAAGTCCAGTAGAATACTTATTTGGACAATGAAGATAGATGGAAAGCATAAAAATGAAAATTCTTGTTACTGGTGGCGCTGGATTTATCGGCTCTGCTGTTGTTCGTTATATCATTAATAATACTCAAGATAGCGTTATTAATGTAGATAAACTCACTTATGCTGGAAATCTTGAGTCCTTAATCAGTGTTGAGTCTAATAAGCGCTATTCATTTGAGAAAGTTGATGTCTGTGACCGCACTGAATTAGATCGTGTTTTCAAAACATACCAACCAGATGCAGTGATGCACTTAGCTGCTGAATCTCACGTTGATCGTTCAATTACTGGGCCATCAGACTTTATTCAAACTAACATAGTTGGTACTTATACAGTGCTTGAAGCGACTCGTGCGTATTGGAATCAGTTGACCGATGAAGCAAAGAAAGCATTTCGTTTTCATCATATTTCAACGGACGAAGTGTATGGCGACTTACCCCATCCTGATGAACAAGAAGGTGAATTACCATTATTTACTGAAACAACGCCTTATGCGCCAAGTAGCCCTTATTCAGCATCTAAAGCATCAAGTGACCACTTAGTACGTGCATGGTTACGCACCTATGGTTTACCGACAATAGTAACCAACTGTTCAAATAATTATGGTCCATATCATTTCCCTGAAAAATTGATTCCATTAGTTATCCTTAATGCGTTGGAAGGTAAAGATTTGCCTATTTATGGCAAGGGAGATCAAATTCGTGATTGGCTATATGTTGAAGATCACGCTCGCGCATTGTATACAGTTGTCACTGCTGGTAAAGTCGGAGAGACTTATAATATTGGCGGTCATAATGAAAAGCAGAACCTAGAAGTCGTGCAGACTATATGCGCTATTTTAGACGACTTAGTGCCGAAAAAAACTAAGTATGTTGAGCAAATAACGTATGTAACGGATAGACCAGGACATGACCGCCGTTATGCTATTGATGCAACTAAAATGAGTTCTGAATTAGACTGGCAACCAGAAGAAACCTTTGAAACGGGACTTCGCAAAACAGTCCTGTGGTATTTAGATAATTTAGAATGGTGTAATAACGTTCAGGACGGTAGTTATCGGCGTGAGCGTTTAGGTGTTTTTACTGGAGATCTAAGTTAATGAAAGGCATTGTACTGGCTGGAGGCTCTGGCTCGCGTCTATATCCCATAACGATGGGGGTTTCTAAGCAACTGCTGCCAGTCTACGACAAACCAATGATTTATTATCCGCTGTCGGTTTTGATGTTGGCTGGGATAAGAGATATTCTTATCATTACTACACCGGAAGATTTGGATAGCTTTAAGCGTCTGTTAGGTGATGGCAGCCAGTTTGGGATTTCCTTAGAATACGCTATGCAACCAAAGCCAGAAGGATTAGCTCAGGCATTCTTAATTGGTGAAGAGTTTATTGGCAATGAGTCAGTATGTTTAGTGTTGGGTGATAATATATTCTGGGGACATGCGTTCTCACCTAAACTGGTGAAAGCCGCAAGTAATGAATCAGGTGCGACAGTATTTGGTTACAAGGTTAAAGATCCGGAGCGTTTTGGTGTCGTTGAATTTGATAGTAATAGCCGTGCTATATCAATAGAAGAAAAGCCACAACAGCCCAAGTCTGATTTTGCGGTAACCGGCCTCTACTTCTATGATAACCATGTTGTTAAGTATGCTAAATGTGTCGAGCCTTCCGAAAGAGGAGAATTAGAGATTACCGCAATCAACGAAATGTATTTGAAGGCAGGTAATCTAAATGTAGAGCTATTGGGGCGGGGGTTTGCGTGGCTTGATACTGGAACTCACGATAGCTTACTAGAGGCGGCAACGTTTGTTGAGACGCTAGAAAAGCGACAAGGATTTAAAATAGCTTGTCTAGAAGAAATAGCCTTTTCGCAAGGTTGGATAGACAAAATTCATCTTCAAGAACGTGCCGCTTTAATGAGTAAAAACAGTTATGGGCAGTACCTGCTAACAATTAAATAGGATTTATGTATGGCATTTTTGACAGAACAAGAATTGGCGGCGTTGAACTTCAAAAGTTTAGGGGGAAATGTCAAGAATCAGTGATAAAGCATCTTTGTATAATACTGAAATGATATCCATTGGTGCTAATTCTAGGATTGATGATTTTTGTCTTATTTCTGGAAATGTTACTATTGGTAGAAACGTTCATATAGCGGCATATTGTAATATTGCAGGTGGGGCTCCTGGTGTTAAGTTTGACGATTTTAGTGGGCTAGCATACGGTTGTCATGTTTTTTCTCAAAGTGACGACTACTCCGGAAAAACGCTTACAAATCCAACAGTCCCTGATAAGTACAAAAGTGAAACATATAAGTCAGTGACCATTGGGCGGCACGTAATTGTTGGAGCTCAAAGTATAATCCTGCCGGGGGCTAATTTAGCAGAGGGGTGTTCCGTTGGAGCAATGAGTATGGTTACAAAGCCAACGAAAAGCTGGGGGATTTATTTCGGCATACCAGCTAAAAGGATTAAAGAACGTTCAAACGATTTACTGAAATTGGAAGAGGGGTACCTAAATGAAAACTGTTAAGTTTAGTGAACCTGCAGTTTTAGGTAGAGAACTTGGATACATTTCTGAAGCGTTAAATAGTAAGAAACTATGTGGAGACGGGCCCTTCACTAAGCGGTGTCAAGAATTTTTTGAGAAAAGATATGGTGTAAAGAAAGCATTGTTAACGACATCGTGCACTGATGCGCTAGAAATGGCTGCAATCTTGCTCGATATTGAAGAGGGGGATGAGGTAATTGCTCCATCCTACACTTTTGTTTCTACAGTTAATGCGTTTGTTCTTCGTGGTGCAAATATCATGTTTGCAGATAGTGAAGAAACATCTCCTAATATTTCTGTGAGTGAAATTGAGCGTTTAATTTCTCCGAAAACTAAAGCGATCGTTGTTGTTCATTATGCGGGTATGGCCTGTGATATGGATGCGATCATGGATCTAGCACAACGGCATGGTATTTCAGTCGTCGAGGATGCAGCGCAAGCGATAGAGGCTACCTATAAGGGCCGCCAACTTGGTACAATTGGTGATTTTGGTACATTTTCTTTTCATGAAACTAAAAATATAGGTTGTGGGGAGGGGGGGGTATTATTTGTCAATAATGAACGCTATATTCAACGGGCTGAAATAATTCGTGAAAAGGGCACGAACCGCGCATCATTCTTTCGTGGTGAGATAAATAAGTACGGTTGGGTAGATAAAGGTTCCTCGTTCCTACCTTCTGAGCTAAATGCTGCGTTTTTATGGGGGCAGTTAGAGAGCCTGGAAGAGATTCAATCAAAGAGAGTCGCTGTATGGGAGCGTTATTATAATAACCTTAACGGCAGATTGAAAAACTTTACATTAGCAAGTTTCGCATCAGAGCAGAGCAATAATGCACATATGTTTTTCTTAGTTGCAAAGATGCCAGAGTGTCGATGCGAGTTGCTTAAGTGCTTGAAGGAAAAGGGGGTTTTGGCTGTGTTTCATTATTTGTCACTTCATAAAAGTGAGTACTATCGAGCCAAGTATAATGGGCCAAAGTTGCCACAATCAGATAGGTATACTGATTGCCTAGTCCGATTGCCTTTGTTCTATTCTCTTAGTTTGGAGCAGGTTGACTATATTTGTGATGTTATTCTTGGTATAGGGGGTGATTGTGAATAAAGTTGTTCACCTGTGTCCGGTAAATAAGTTTATGCCAGCCTTTATTGAATTGATAAACAGTCGTTTATGTTGTGCTCACGAGTTTTTTGTTTATTCCAATGAGGAATACTCAGGAGATGCTGAGAATGTAACATCGCCATTTTATAGTGGTTTTTCATTGTCGAAGTTTTATACGATGGTTAGGTCTATGAATAGAGCTGACATAATCATTATTCATGGACTGTTTGATGTTAAAGTTATGTTTACTTTGGTGTTTATGCCGTGGCTGATCCGAAAGTCAAAGTGGATTGTTTGGGGTGGAGACTTATACGTATGGACGGGTAGATATACCTTTCGAGACAAGCTGTCTTCTGCACTCAAAAAGATAATCGTTCCTAACCTAAACTCAATGATTACCTATGTAAATGGTGATTATGCATACGCAGTGTCGCAATATAGCTCAAAAGCTAAGTTTGAAGAATGCATTGTGTATCCGAGCAATTTTTTTCGCTATGGCTTCGTGGATAAAGCCGTAAATGAAAGTAACATAAATCAAGTCCTTTTAGGAAACTCAGCGGATCCCCAAAATAACCATTTGGAAGCATTAGAAAAACTAAAGTCGATTGACGATGGAATAATGGAACTAACGATACCACTTTCCTATGGTTGTAAAAAAAATGCGGTTATTGTAGCACAAAAAGCGTCAGAAATGTTTGGTGACAGGGTTAGGATTATTAGTGATTTTATGACTCTGGAAGAATATTCCTCTTTACTAGCATCAATTGATTTTGCTGTTTTTTGTCATGACCGTCAGCAAGCAATGGGGAATATCATTACGCTACTTGGAATGGGTAAAACAGTCGTTCTTAAAAGCGGTTTATCGCATTCGAACTTCTTGACCTCTAAAGGGCTTGTATACAAGGATATTGCTTCATTATCCTTAGATTCAATCTCGAGAGAAGAAGGTATTCGCAACTCAGAGATCGTGTCTGCATATTTTAATGAAAGTAACTGTGTAATGCAGCTTAATAGAATATTTGGCGATAACTAGGGATGGATAGAAAGAGTGTATTGTATTTTGCTTTAGGTCCAATAGGAAGTGCAGCGATAAGTCTTATTACGCTGCCATTAATAACGTGGTATTTTTCCATTGAAGACGTAGGTAGGTTTTCACTATTGCAAACCTTCACTGGTTTTGCAACATTGGTGTTCTGTCTTGGCTTTGATCAAGCATTTGTTCGCTCTTTTTACACAAGTAAATTACCTCGGTCTTTATTCCTGAGTGCGTACGTACCACCTTTAATCTTGTATGCTAGTATTGTCACGGTAGCGTTGTATTTCTCTGATGCTCTGGACAGCTTACTCTTTGGGGAAAGTGGGACGCCTGAGCTGCTACAGGTGCTGGTTGTTTGCTGTGGATTATCATTTTCTGTAAGGTTTCTCTCTCTTATTCTCAGAGTAAGCGAAAGAGGGTTAGCATATTCTATTTCCCAGATGTCACCTAAGTTGTTGTTTTTGTTGTTGGTTTTTATTTCGGTTTACTATGTAAATGGCAACTTTATGGCATTGGCTATATCATATATGGCCTCATTGCTTGTAGTGTTTATTGTATTACTTTTTAATAATCGAGATTTTTTGTTTTGTTCGTCAGGTCCCTATAGTTACCTTTTGACAAAAAGTATGTTTGCTTTTGGTTCCCCCTTAATTATATCTAGTGTCGCGTTTTGGGGGCTGACAGTTTCAGATAAAATATTGATCGGCAGGCTATCTAGTTTAACCGAGCTGGGAGTGTACTCGGTTGCTGTAAGTTTTGCTGGTGCAGCTATCGTACTTCAAAGTATATTTTCTACAATTTGGGCTCCCCTGATTTATCGCTGGATTGATAAAGATAATATGGCTAAAGATGAAGTAGCTACACATATTAATATGATGGCTGATTTAATGCTGTTGATTATTGTGCTTGGTGTTTCTTTAGCAGGTAGTTTGTCTTTCGTTTTGGATTACATTCTTCCTGAGCAATATAGTCAAGCAAAGTACGTAATGTTGTCGTGTATGTGTTACCCTTTGTTTTATACACTTTCGGAAGTGACTGTTGTCGGGTTGCATGTAAAAAAACGAACAATAGTTTCGATGCTGATTACTCTGGTATCTTTTATTGTGAACTTATTTGGTAACATTATTCTAATTCCAGAATTTGGTGCAAAAGGTGCGGCATTGAGTACGGCAGTTTCATTTTGGTTATTTCTATTTTTGAGAACGGAATTTAGTTCTAGATATTACAGCAAGCTGCAAAGAATAAAATTGTACTTTATTACGCTTTTAGTGGTATGCCTTACTACGGTTAATTTGTTTTATGGTTCCGCGCAGGTAGCTTGTTTTTCAATTTTATGGTTAGCCATTGGCGTAGTTTATTTATCGCTAAATTATAAAACACTTGCTTATCTTAGACGATAACGTGGAGATGATTAATGATCGATTTTAAAATTTTAGATTGCACCCTTCGTGATGGAGGTTATTACAATGACTGGGACTTCAACGGTGAAGTGCTAACGAATTACTTAAATGCTATCGCGGAATCTGGAATAGAATATGTCGAGCTAGGTTTACGTAACTTCCCTAAAGGTGGCTTTCTTGGGGCATTTGCCTATACGACAGATCGTTATATTAATACGATAGACTTGCCTGATGGGCCAACCTACGGGGTAATGGTCGATGCGAAGACGATTTTAAATAGTGATATGTCAGTAGAGCTGGCAATTGATAGTTTGTTCGCTGATGCTGCTGATAGTAAAGTCAGCTTGGTTCGCGTGGCTGCTCATTTTGGCGAAGTCGAAGCATCTGGGCCCATTGTTAAGCGTTTAAAAGAAAAGGGGTACATTGTAGGTTACAACCTGATGCAAGCTGGTGGCAAACCGACTGAGGTGATTGCAGAAAAAGCGCGAATTGCCGCGAGCTGGAATGTTCTCGATGTATTGTATTTTGCTGACTCGTTGGGCAACATGGACGCAGACGAAGTACGTAGAATCGTCAAAACCCTGCGAACTGAATGGCATGGTGAACTAGGTATTCATACTCATAACAACATGGCTAAAGCTCTGGATAATTGCTTAGCTGCGAAGCATGCCGGCGTGACTTGGTTGGATGTGACAATTACTGGTATGGGGCGTGGCGCAGGTAATGCGCAGACAGAGAACTTGCTTGCGGTTGTTAGTCAAGAAACAGGACGCTATCAGCCTAAGTCTATTTATGAACTAGCTATCCGTGATTTCGAACCAATGCAGAAAAAGTATGGTTGGGGTAGCAATCTGCTTTACTTTATTGGTGCGCAACACAATGTGCATCCAACCTATGTACAGAATTTGTTATCAGACACCCATTACGGGCCTGATGAAATTGTAGGTGTCGTAAAGTATCTTAGCTATTTAAACAACAGCGAGTCATATAGTGATGAGACGTATGCAGCATCACTAATGTTTTCGGCCGCTTCTTCAGAGATATCTGGTAGTAATGCTTTAGCTGGTTCAGCCAAAGGTAAAAACGTTGTTATTTTGGCCAGCGGCCCGTCTCTATTTCGTTACAAGAAGGATATCGAGACATATTTGTCTGCATTGTCGGAAGACAGTCTCGTCATTGCAATTAACACTCTTATTGATTTTGAACAGTACATTGATTACTATTGCTTATCTGGTAATTCAAAGATGTTATCGCAATCAGGAGATTACAGTTCTCTGGGTAAGCCTATTATTCTGCCTGCTCATCGCTTCTCAACTGAGGAATTGGCTGGAATCAAAGCTAACGGTCAAATATTTGATTACGGTGTCGAAGTTAAGTCCGATACCTTCCTCGCCGGAGAGTCTAACTGCATACTACCTTATGACATCACCGCTGGCTATTTGTTCGCACTTTGCGAAAGCATGCAAGCTACGCAAGTTAAACTCATCGGTTTCGATGGTTACAGCAGTGGTGATTCGCGACAATCTGAGATGATTGAGATTTTTTCGAAGGTTAACAGTGCTCATTATACAGCATTAACACCAACAACGTATCCAATTTCACAAGGCTCTATTTATGGTGAAATTTAGCCAATATGATGTCATTGTTTTTGACTGTGATGGGGTTATTCTTGATTCGAATAACCTCAAAATTGACGCCATGCGAGTGGCGCTAGAGAATTTAGCTTACCCTCAATCTGAAGTTGATGCTGCAGTAGGCTATTTCGCAGTCAATTTCGGCAAAAGCCGATTTCATCATATTGCATACTTTGTTGATCATATACTCTCTGGCATTTACGACAGAGAGGCAGCCTATGATGCTTTGCTTTCCGATTACTCTAAAGCTTGCAAACAGTTATACATGACTGCTGAAATGACGGAGAACTTTAACTTAGTATTAGAGAATGTTAGTGCAGCTAAGCATGTTGCCAGCGGATCAGAGCAGGAAGAGTTGCGCCAAGTTTTCGAAGAACGCGGCTTAGCAAGACATTTTGGTTATATTCTTGGCTCTCCAACAGCCAAATCTGAAAACGTCGCACAAATTATTTCTGAATACAAAGAAAAAAAAATACTGATGGTTGGTGATGCGAAGTCAGATTTCGATGCGGCCAGAGTAAATAGTATTGATTTCGCATTTTATGCGCCCTACTCCAATGTGCAAGGGCAAATGTTAAACCACGCCTCAATGTACGGGTTTCCAGTCATACACAGCTTTAAAGAGGTACTCTAATGAATAAAGATAACTACGCAGTTATCATTCCGGCTCGTTTCAAATCTAGCCGTTTTCCAGGGAAGCCATTGGTCGATATCTGTGGTAAACCAATGATACAGCATGTATGGGAGCGTTGTGTTAGTGCTGTAGGACTAGCTAAAGTTTATGTAGCCACTGACGACCATCGAATCTCAGATGCAGCAATGAGTTTTGGCGCTCAAGTTGTCATGACCAGTGATAACTGCTTGACAGGCACCGATCGATTGGCTGAAGCGAATCATACATTGGATTTGGATTTTGTGATTAATGTTCAGGGGGATGAACCGTTGATCAATCCTGATGATATTCGCATGGTACGAGACCGCTTTTTGCAAACGGGTAATATTACCAATGCGATGTGCCGCATTCATAGCAAGGAAGAGTTCTTTAGCTTGACTGTGCCTAAGGTGGTTACATCTAAATCAGGAAAACTGCTTTACATGAGTCGAGGAGGGGTGCCGTTGAATAAAGCAGGCGAGTTCAAAGAGGGCTGGAAACAGGTATGTATTTATGCCTTCTCTCGTGAGCAGTTGAACTTCTTTGCCAGCAATGCAAAGAAAACACCGCTGGAACAGCATGAAGATATTGAGATCCTGCGTTTCTTAGAGAATGATTATCAGATAGATATGGTGCAAGTTGAGTCTGGTTCTATAGCCGTGGATGTGCCAACAGACTTAGATGTCGTTTTACAATTGATGCGAAATGAATCTAAATAGCAGAGTGAGAAGATATTCTTTAGTATATCGACTTTACTTTATCTTGATTAGTATAGCTTTATCTTTAATATACTCTCAGAGATCATTGTATAACGATAGAAATGATACTTTAGCCTATTTTAAACAGTTTTCATGTGAATTTGTTGCTAATCCGAATTGCTATCTTTTTGCTTCTGAATCAATAGCTGTGTTTTTCAATTTTTTTGTCGAAGCAAGTGCTAAAGTGTTGTCAGGGCTACCGCTCGACGCTCTACTTTCTTACAAGTTGTTTCTCTTTCTTTTTGCACTACTAGTAACGTTAAGCGCAGTTGCATTTTCTGTATGTCATGCACGTAATTCTATATTTGTCTTTATGTTGATTTTTCTTGATCCAAGATTTTTTGAATTATCAACTAATACATTAAAGCAAGGCTTGGCTTTTATTGCTATATTAATTTCTTTTGAACTTGCAATGAGAGGTAGTAAATATTCATTACTAGTAAAATTAGTGTCTTCTTTTTCTCATGTCTCGGGTGCAGTAGCCTTTTGTCTTGTTAGAAAGAAAATTAGCTTTCTTTCTATTTTTTGCATTATATTGTTTCTTGTTGTTTTTGAATTTATCGGCGGGCTGTCCTTTTTAGCAAAGTATTTAGACTATGGTAAGTTGCACTATTATTTAGCTCAGTCTGAAGGTGAGATTTATAGCTTTACTAGTGTTTTTTCAATGGTTTATATTTTTGTTATGGTGGCGGCTATTCCACTTTACCTAAAAACAAATGATGTCAAGTTTTTGTCATCATTTAACTTTGCTTTTTTTTGTTTTGTAGCTGCTTTAATAACTTATAAAATTGGTATTGGATATCGTTTTACATTCTACATGGCACCTTTTATTTCTCTTCTTGTTGACCGCTTAATGTGGAATGTTAAATCTCTATATGGGAGTGGCTATTACTACTTTTTTGTTTTTATTGTGCTGGTTGTTTTTGGTTCACGTTTTTTGGGTAATTACAAATTTATAATGGGACATATAGCGGGTTAATTATTATGAAAACACTCCCAGTTTTAATTCTGGTTTTTAATCGAATTGATGCCTTAGCACGACAGATAGCCGTACTAAAAATTTATAAAGCGCAACGAATTTTTATTGCTTGCGATGGTGGTAGACCAGAGAAAGAAGGTGAATTAGAGAACGTTGAAAAAGTTAAGCAAGAGTTGTTACACCTTATTGACTGGCCTTGTGAGATAAAAACCCTTTTCCGTGATGAAAATCTCGGTTGTAAACTTGCCGTGAGTCAAGCTGTGCAATGGTTTTTCGCTCAGGTTGGTGAAGGTATCGTGCTAGAAGATGACTGCATTCCGTCCCCCGCTTTTTTTTCTTATGTTGCCGAAATGCTGGATGTTTACCGCAATGATAAACGTGTGGCAACTATTGGTGGGCGGCGTGAGCTATTAGGTGAAGGGACCCCTAAGTTTTCATCAAAATTTTTTTGCTGGGGTTGGGCGAGTTGGGGCGACCGTATTAATGGAATAGATGTTGAGTTTGGTTATCAAAAGCATCTTCCTGCCAATATAAATACAGAGCTGAGCTTTGCCGAAAAACAGCATGTTAAAGGGATACACAATTTGATGCTGACAGGAATGGTTAATTCTTGGGCATATTCTTATGATCTGTGGTTTCGTGCGCAGGGGCAATTGCATTTAGTGCCCGCCAAAAACTACATATCAAACGTTGGCATCGGCAGTGGCACGCATGACACTAAGCAAAAAGAAGATGGTATTGCCTCACATGACACTTACGACAGTCTAACTGAACTGATTCCAGTGCAGCGTGATGCCGACTACATGCAAGCGTATTTTCGTCAAGTTTATTCACCGTTAAAAATATTACTGTTTCCATTTGTTGGTGATATTAAACGATTCTTAAGAAAGTTGAGCGCATAAGGTGGAATATTTATATTATACTGTTTCACCTGAAGGTGATCTTATTCTAGTTGATAGTAATGGTGGTGCACATAATGCAGATTATTCCTCCTTTGCACACCAGCAATTTGTTAATACTGTCGGGAATAATTACTCTAGTAGTCTGAATGCTTTAGGTGTCAGTGATTATTCGAATGAGATATTTTTACAATATTTTGTTCGCCAACAAGAGTGGAACAATGTTGCTAAAAAACATGTAAAACGACAGGCTGCTAAGGGCAAGAGCTTAAATGAGCGGTTGTGGAATGATTTATTAGTCCGGTCACCAAGATTAAATAAACCATTTAGTATGGGCATGTTTTATACAAAGCTGTTGGTGGCTGCACTAGCAATTTGGTTATTAGTTGTAGCGCGCAAGCTCAAATGCAAGTCTGATGTGCTAGCCCCTAACGCAAAATTATGTGTTGTAAGGTCCAAGGCCAGCTTATCTAAACTGCGTGCCGTAAAAGAGGAGCTTGGACTGACGATCATAAGTGAGGACATAGTATATAAAACGGACCTTATGCCATCAATGTTGTCGTACCTATCATATGGTGCTGTACTTAAAGCATTGCCTATTCTGATATTAGCCACTATTAAAGATGGAAAAGCAATTAATCGTGAGCTTGGCGTGTTATTTGGGGATGACTTACGGTTAGCGATACTAAATACTTACCCTGCTAGAATTGTCCTTAAGTGCTGGTATCAGTATGCCCTCGGTGGAATTGTTGATAAGTCCAATCTAGGTGCTCTTTACACTGGCAATAAAGAAGAATCGCTTTGCAATGGTAGAACAAAAAATTGCTAACCGACAAGCTATAGAGTTGGTGTGTGTTCCTCATGGTTTAGAGTATAGCTTCTTGTTTCCAGGCGGGGTGGCGGGTAATAAGTTTTATTGTACATCACTGAATGCATTAAATAAATTCTCGGAAATTTATCCTCATGTAAAGTCTGTTTTCAGTAATGAACTGCAGGAAAAACTCTATTCGTTGGGTGGATTAGTTAATCTTAATGAGCCTAAACGAATAGTTTTTTTTACCGAGTCGCGTGATGTAGATGTTAACCGTAAAATTATCGAAGACCTGAAAAATGCAGGGTTATCATTTTCACTAAAGTTACACCCTAAAGATGATGAAACTAATTATGCCTGTTTTCCAGATATTGATATCGAGGAAGACTATTCTAGAGCAATTACGAGTGTTATCTGTATAGCTCGAAAATCGACAGTGCTTATTGAGGCATTATTTAATCAATCTTTACCCATTGCTTATATTAGAGATTCAAAAGATACATATTATGTCACTTCGGTTTTTCCATCATTAAATGATGCGTCAATTGTAAAGTGCAATAATTATTTTGAATTATTAGATTTCATAAAGAATAATGCGAGGAAATAATGTTTTCAGAGAAAGTACTACTTATTACCGGTGGAACAGGATCTTTTGGTAATGCGGTTTTGAATCGCTTTTTAGAAACAGATGTTAAAGAAATACGTATTTTTTCCCGTGATGAGAAAAAACAAGATGATATGCGCAAGAAATATAAATCGGATAAATTGAAGTTTTATATCGGTGATGTCCGTGATTATCAAAGCGTGTCTAATGCTATTCGTGGTGTTGATTATATTTATCATGCTGCAGCATTAAAGCAGGTTCCATCTTGTGAGTTTTATCCGTTAGAAGCGGTTAAAACCAACGTGTTGGGCACAGAAAACGTACTTGAGGCCGCTATTCAACACGGTGTTGAAAGAGTTGTTTGTTTAAGTACAGACAAAGCTGTTTACCCCATTAATGCGATGGGGATCTCTAAGGCAATGATGGAAAAAGTGATTGTTGCAAAATCTCGTAATGTGCCCAAAGGCATGACGATCTGTACCACTCGCTACGGTAATGTGATGGCTTCACGCGGCAGTGTTATCCCTCTTTTCTGTCGTCAAATTATTGAAGGTAAATCGTTAACGGTAACTGATCCCAACATGACCCGTTTTATGATGACTTTAGACGATGCTGTAGACTTGGTTCTACATGCATTTGAATACGGCGATAACGGTGATATTTTTGTCCAAAAAGCGCCAGGTGCGACCATCGATGTGCTGACCAAAGCTATCTTTAACATTATGGATAAGCCTAATCATGAAGTGAATGTGATTGGTACACGCCATGGTGAGAAGTTGTATGAAGCACTTTGTAGTCGTGAAGAAATGTTTGTCGCTGAAGATCAAGGCGGCTATTATCGCATTCCTGCTGACAATCGTGATTTGAACTATGCGCAGTATATGGAAGAAGGCGAGAAAGACCTTTCTGTCGTTGAAGATTATAACTCGCATAATACCGAGCGTTTAGATGTCGCTGGAATGGAAGCATTACTGCTTAAGTTAGATTTTATGCGCGAGATTAAAGCTGGCAACTTAAATGTACCAGAGGGCGTATAGCATGAATATTGTCGTTACGGGGGCAAATGGTTTTATCGGTAAAAACCTCTGCACCATGCTCGCTGAACAAGGCTATACCGATTTAATTAAAGTTGACATTGAAACTTCTCGTGATGAGCTCGCTGGCTATTTGCAGTCTGCTGACTTTGTGTATCATCTTGCTGGTATTAACGGCCAAAAGATGACTCTGAGTTTCAAGAAGGTAATGCGCATCTAACAACGTTTATTGTTGATGAATTGCGTAAAGCAGGCAAGCGTACACCGATAATGGTGAGCTCTTCGATTCAAGCAGAACACGACAATCCCTATGGCACGAGTAAGGCTCAAGCTGAACAAGCTTTAGTTGAATATAGCTCTGAAACTGCGGCTGATTATTATATTTACCGCTTTCCAAATGTATTTGGTAAATGGTGCCGACCAAACTATAACTCTTTTGTTGCTACCTTTTGTCACAACATCGTAAACGATATTGAAATAACGATAGATAACCCTGAAGCCCCTGTTACCTTGGTTTACATAGATGATGTTTGTGCAGAGTTAGTTTCTTTACTATCGAGTAAGAAAGAGACAGGTTTAAATTTTGTTAAGCCTGAATACCCGACTACTGTTGGCGATGTTGCGAAGCAGTTACGCGCATTCAAAGCTAGCAGAGAAAACTTAGTGACTGAAAATGTCGGTACTGGGTTAACCCGTACACTTTATTCTACTTACCTAAGTTATTTTTCGCCTTCACAGTTCAGTTATACCGTACCAAGCTATGGTGATGAACGTGGTGTTTTCTGTGAAATGCTTAAAACAAAGGAATCGGGGCAATTTTCTTTTTTTACTGCTCATCCTGGCATCACTCGTGGTGGCCATTATCACCATTCTAAGAATGAGAAGTTTTTGGTTATCAAAGGTAAGGCTCTGTTTAAATTTGAACAAATCATTACTGGCGAGCGTTATGAATTAGTCGTTGATGCTATTCGTCCCGAAATTGTTGAGACGGTGCCTGGTTGGTCTCACGATGTCACGAATGTGGGCTGCGATGAATTAGTTGTAATGCTGTGGGCAAATGAGATTTTTGACCGAGAAGCCCCCGATACGATTGCCAAGCCACTTTAAGAGCGACTATTGAAATGAAAAAATTAAAAGTTATGTCTGTGGTCGGTACTCGACCTGAAATTATTCGCCTGTCACGCGTTTTAGCTAAGCTAGATGAGCACTGTGAACATATTTTAGTCCACACTGGCCAAAATTATGACTTCGAGCTTAATGAAGTTTTCTTTAATGACTTGGGTGTGCGTAAGCCTGACTACTTTCTTAGTGCGGCAGGTAAAAATGCAGCGGAAACGATTGGGCAAGTCATCATTAAAGTTGACCAGGTGCTCGAAGAAGTAGAGCCTGATGCCATGTTAGTGCTAGGCGATACCAACTCGTGCATTTCAGCTTTACCGGCTAAACGTCGTAAAGTACCTATCTTTCATATGGAAGCAGGTAACCGTTGTTTTGACCAACGTGTTCCAGAAGAGACAAATCGCCGTATAGTGGATCATACTTCAGATATAAACCTTACCTATAGCAGCATTGCTCGCGATTACTTGCTTGCCGAAGGTTTGCCTGCTGATCGTGTTATAAAAACAGGCAGCCCGATGTTTGAAGTGCTGAATCACTATATGCCGCAGATTGATGCCTCTGATGTATTAACCCGATTGGGTCTCGAAAAAGGTCAGTTTTTTGTTGTGAGTGCCCATCGTGAAGAGAATGTCGACTCACCTAAGCAACTAGCAAAGTTAGCTGAGACCTTGAATACGGTCGCTGAGCATTATGGTCTGCCTGTTATTGTCTCAACACACCCTGAACGCGTAATCGAATTGAAGCGCAAGGTTTGCAGTTCCATCCGAATGTTCAATTACTGAAACCGCTGGGATTCCATGATTATAATCACCTGCAAAAGAGTGCAAAGGCAGCCCTTTCAGACAGCGGCACGATTAATGAAGAATCTTCAATTATGAATTTCCCTGCGCTTAATTTGCGTGAAGCCCACGAGCGACCAGAAGGTATGGAAGAAGCATCCGTTATGATGGTTGGCTTAGGCGTTGAGCGGGTGATGCAAGGTTTACAGATTTTGGAGTCACAGCCATCAGGTGATGAGCGACTGCTTCGACCAGTTTACGATTACAGCATGCCTAATGTATCTGATAAGGTTGTCCGGATACTTCATTCGTATACTGACTATGTTAAACGTGTTGTTTGGAAGGAATACTAACCAGTGCGTATAGCTATGTTTCCAGACGATTATTTGCCCGATAGTACGCTTGTTCATGCTAAAATGTTCCATGAACTAGCCATTGAATTAAAAAGACTAGGTCATGAAGCAATAATTATTACCCCTAGTCATGGAAAGCAAGCTGAACATTTGAAAATTGATTTTATTGATGATATTGAAGTTTGGCGTTTTAGAAACCCACCGATGCGAGGGCAAGGTAAAATAAAAAGGCTCATTAGTGAGTCTTTATTATCTTATAATTCATATAGAGCGTTGAAAAATTTTGATAAGCTTGGTACATTTGATGCGTGCATTAATTACTCCCCCTCTATATTTTTTGGTGCGTTAATGCACTGGTTTAAAAAAAAACAGAACGCTTACATTTACCTTATTTTAAGAGATATATTTCCTCAATGGGTAATTGATGAAGGAATTATTTCCCCTAAATCTCCTTTAGCATATTATTTTCGTTTTTTCGAAAAATTAAACTACAAGTCTGCTAACTCAATAGGGCTTATGTCGCAAGCAAATATAGACTACTTTTCGAAATTTTATCCACATATAAGTAATTTGCAAGTTTTAAGAAATTGGGCAGATATTACCCCTTATAATTCTTCATTGGATAGGAATATTCGGAAAGAGTTTAGCTTAGAAAATAAAGTTATCTTTTTTTATGGAGGTAATATTGGTCATGCTCAAGATATGGGCAATATTTTACGTTTAGTTAAAAAAATGAAGGTACATAAAAATGCTCATTTTTTGTTAGTAGGGCAAGGTGACGAAGTAGATTTAGTTTTGAAAACTAAGTTAAGGGATAATCTTGATAATATTACTTTCCTACCGTCTGTTAACCAAGATCAATATAAACAATTATTACTCCAAGTTGATGTTGGATTATTTTCTTTAGCAAAAACGCATAAAGCACATAATTTCCCGGGTAAATTATTAGGTTATATGGTGCAATCTTTACCTATTTTAGGAAGTGTGAATGAAGGGAATGATCTAATTAAATTTATTAATGATGAAGGAGCTGGTAATGCTTTCGTTAATGGTGAAGATGAAAATTTATTTAATGCGGCAGTTTTATTATTTAAAAATAAAAGTTATCGAATAGCTGCTGGGTTACAGGCAAATAGAGTATTAAAAGAAAGCTTTTCAGTTGAAGCGGCTGCAGCTCAGTTAATTGAAACTATAGGAAAAAAATGACAATGAAAGTTCTGATGACGGGAGGAACTGGATTTCTCGGTTCTCACTTATTACGTGCTATAGAAAGTCAATTTTCAATAGTAATGGTAGGAAGGACTAAACCGAAAAGTTATGATGGTTGTTTTTTAAACTACGAATTAGAGGCGCAAGATTTATCTTATTTAAATATTGCTGATATAGATGTTGTAATTCATTCAGCAGCTAGAGTTCATATAATGGATGATACTGCAGATAATCCATTACGTGCTTTCACTTTATCAAATACTGATGGTACATTACGTTTAGCAAAATATGCTGCAAAATCGGGAGTTAAACGATTTATTTTTATTAGTTCTATTAAAGTAAATGGTGAGTCAACAGCGCTGGGCTTACCATTTAAACCAGATGATCCTTTTGTCCCGACTGACCCTTATGGCTTAAGTAAGTATGAAGCCGAATTAGGATTGCTTAAAATAGCTGAGCAAACTGGTATGGAAGTGGTCATTATTCGCCCTCCATTAGTTTATGGGCCTGGTGTTAAGGCTAACTTTGCTTCTTTACTAAATTTAGTTTCTAAAGGGCTACCTCTTCCGTTTGCTTGTATTAACAAAAATAAGCGCAGTTTGGTGTCAGTCAACAATTTAGTTGATTTGATTGTTACTTGTATTGATCACCCTAAAGCAGCTAATCAAGTATTTTTAGTCTCAGATGATCATGATATATCTACTGCTGATATGATACGTCATATGGGGAAAGCATTAGGGAAACCAAGTCGCATGTTACCTATTCCTTTATGGTGCTATCATTTAGCTGGTAAATTTTTTGGCAAACAAGATGTCGTGGATCGTCTAGTCGGATCACTACAGGTTGATATTACCCACACTAAAGAAACATTAAATTGGGCTCCTCCGCAATCATTAGAGGATGGCTTTAAAGAAACTGCCGAAGCCTTTCTACAAAGTAAAAATAAATAGAGTATATTGTATGATCCGTATTATAGATTTCCTAGCCGCTTTCTTCGGTTTATTATTCCTTTGGCCAATATTGCTTATTGTCACTATTATTGGCTTGTTCGATACTGGTTCTCCGATTTTTGTGCAAACTCGTGTTGGGCGAAATCAAAAACCTTTTAAGCTCATTAAGTTTCGTACCATGAGTGTTGAGACGAAATCTGTTGCTAGTCATCTAGCGAATAACGCATCTATTACTAAGTTAGGTAATTTTTTGCGTAAAACGAAGATTGATGAATTGCCGCAATTGATTAATGTGGTTAAAGGTGAGATGAGTTTAGTCGGGCCTCGTCCAAATTTATTCAATCAAGAAGAGTTAATTGTTGAGCGCGATAGTCGCGGTGTTTATCGTGTGTTACCTGGAATTACTGGGCTTGCGCAAGTGCAAAATATCGATATGTCTACGCCAAAGCTTCTCGCTGAAACAGATAAGCAGATGATAGATACACTTACCCTTAAGCATTATTTTAAATATATAATGATGACCGTTACTGGTAGCGGATCAGGTGATGCGGTTAAATAGCTTTACCTATAATATTGCTATACTACTTCAAGATGTAAAATCTGCAATGAAAATAGAGTCTAACAAAGCATTTTGAGGTAACATGGCTATAATATCACTTGGTGATTGTGACTTATAAGTGATGTTGTTTATAAATCATTGATATTCATCCCCTGTTTTAATTTATCATATTCATGACGTTTTATTTGGAGCGAGATATGTCTTTATTTCAAGATCTATTTAGGTTGAAACGCGCTCAAAAACGAGTTGTTAGTCTGTTGATTGATACATTGTTTTTGTGTGTGGCATATTGGTTGGCACTGTTCGTTCGAACGGATGATTTTTCTGTGCTGTTAAATGGTCAATACTGGTTATTACTTCTTATTTTAATTCCTATCAGTTTAATTGCATTTGCCAAGTTGGGCTTATACCGTGCTGTATTACGTTATATGGGGTTGCAAGCGCTTAGTGCAATTGCTATGGGGGTTTTTCTTTCTACTCTCACTTTGATTTTTCTTGCCTATTATCTTGATGCGCACCTACCACGTACGGTACCCGTTATTTTTGCTGCGTTTTCGCTGGTTTTTATCGGTGGAACTCGTGCAACTATTCGTTCGTTGGTTGAGTCGGGCATAAAGCGTGTTGGTGAGCCTGTTATTATTTACGGTGCAGGTGTCAGTGGACGGCAGTTGCTCTCTTCGCTTGTCTTAAGTCATGAATACTACCCCTTTGCCTTTGTTGATGATGATGTAAGCTTACATGGGCGCGTTATTGAAGGGGTGCATGTCCATTCGCCTTCCATTATTCGTAAACTGATTGAGCAAAAGGCAGCGACAAAAGTACTGTTAGCTATACCAAGCGCATCTAGAGCGCGCCGCCAAGAAATTCTTACTAAGCTAGAGCCATTGGCTGTACAGGTGCTTACCTTACCTTCGATGGCGGATTTGGTCTGTGGCAATAAGCTTTATAGCGATATTAAAGAAGTTGAAATTGATGATTTATTGGGGCGAGATCCCGTAGCTCCACGAGGAGACCTGTTAGCTGCTAATATTCGCGATAAAGTGGTTATGGTGACAGGAGCGGGTGGTTCGATCGGTTCCGAATTGTGCCGTCAAATATTAAAACAGTCGCCTAAAAAACTGGTGCTTTTTGAATTGTCAGAATTTGCGCTTTATGCCATTGAGCGCGAATTAGTTGCGACGGCTTCACAGCTTGGTTTAGACGTTAGAATTTTACCCATGATGGGGTCGGTACAGCGAGAGAATCGTGTTAGAGGGGTGATGCAGGCTTTTGGTGTGCAAACCGTTTATCATGCTGCGGCCTACAAACATGTTCCACTTGTTGAGCATAATGTGATAGAGGGGATTCGAAATAATGTATTTGGTACGCTATATACCGCTCGCGCTGCCATTGAAAGTAATGTTGAAACTTTTGTACTAATTTCTACCGACAAGGCTGTTCGTCCGACCAATGTAATGGGGGCGACTAAACGGATGGCTGAGTTGGCTTTGCAAGCATTTGCGAATGAAAAAAATAAAACGCGTTTCTGTATGGTTCGTTTTGGTAATGTGCTTGGCTCTTCAGGTTCTGTGGTTCCGGTGTTTAGAGCGCAAATTGCTAGTGGTGGCCCGGTTACGGTGACACATCCTGAAATCACCCGTTTCTTTATGACTATCCCTGAAGCTTCGCAGTTAGTTATCCAAGCTGGTGCGATGGGACGCGGAGGTGATGTTTTTGTGCTTGATATGGGCAAATCGGTAAAAATTGTTGATTTAGCAGCTAAAATGATTCATTTAAGTGGTTTTGAAGTCAAGAGTGATACCAACCCTGAAGGGGATATTGCCATTGAATATAGTGGGTTACGTCCTGGGGAGAAACTCTATGAAGAGTTGTTGATTGGTGATGATGTCACTGGGACAGAGCACGAACGCATTATGACTGCTAATGAAACCTATTTGCCTTGGTCAGAATATTCAAAAATAATTGAACGGTTGGATAATGCTTGCCATACATTTGACCATGAAGCCATTCGACATATTTTGCTGAATACGCCAACCGGATTCAATCCAACCGATGGGATTTGTGATTTACTTTACCAGCAACATAAAAAAATTTTTGAAGCGAAAAAAAATGTTGTTAACTTAGCTGTTAAGTAACTTTTATTCCCATTTACCTTTAGCGTAAATGACAAGAGTGTTTTTTAATCATGCTGTTGTTATTTGAGTTGCTTAGTGGATCTATTTGTTTTTAGTAACTACGGTGATATTTGCTAGGTGTAATGGCAATCATTCACTCCTATAGTACAATATTACTTTTATATATTGCTCTTATTAAGCGGATTAAACATGAATAAACAATGCCTTAGTGGTGCGCTGTTCTCCCTTTCTCTTTTTGCAGCGAATGCGAGTGCCTCTTATCACTGGATTGATGCCGACGATATTTTTATTCGCGCTGATATTCAGTTACTCGCCGATGTCGGTGTAGTGACCGTGCCAACAACCACTTACCCGTTAATGTGGAGTGGTGTAATGGAGGGGATTAATCGCGCCAATGTTGCGACGCTCTCGCCAGATGCGCAGGATGCTTATCACCGTGTGCGCCACCGTTTTAATCAGTATAAAAAAAATAAATCGACAACAAAAGTGTCGATGGCGGGGGCTAATGATTCGGCGCGTTTTCAACACTATGGTTCACCCGTTCGTGAAAAGGGTGAAACCACCATGTCGCACATGGGGGGAGCAGGGCGCTTTGCTTATAATATACAGGCAAGTTATGCCTACGATGCGCAAGACGATGAAGATGTTCGTATTGACGGCAGTTATTTAAGCATGGGGATCGGTAATTGGATTGTTAGTGCTGGTAGTTATGGAGAATGGTACGGCCAAGGCTGGGATACCACGCTGATAAAAAGCACCAACGCTCGCCCGATGCAACAAATCAGCTTGACCCGTAATAATCCCGAAGCATTCACTGTACCCGTTTTACAATGGCTAGGGCCATGGACACTTACCACTGGCGTGTCGTGGATGAACGATGATGATTATCGTGCCGTTGAAAATACCCTGCTTTGGTCATTTAGAACCTCCTTTAAGCCACACCCTAACTTTGAGTTTGGCATTTCCCGTACCGCGCAAATCTGTGGTCAGGGTAAAGGTTGTGGCGTTGGCACTTGGTGGGATATGTTTACTGGTGATACCAATGACTATGAAACTGAGAATCCTGCTAACCAACTCGCAGCCGTGGATATGCGTTGGGGGGCAACTTACAATGGCATTCCCTATGGTATCTATTGGGAGAGTATGGGGGAAGATAGTATGCGCTTAGATACCTTTCCGCCATTTCAGGCGAAAAGTGATTTATTTGGAGCGGATATTAGTTATCGTCTCTATAACCACATGATACGTACTTTTATTGAATATACGGAAACCAATGCTAAATGTAGTGGTTTTCATGGTAACTGTACCTACGAGCATAGTACCTATCGTGGTGGTTATCGTTATAACGGCAATTCTATTGGTTCAACCTACGATAATGATGCTAAAACTTACACCATCGGCTTTATAGGGCACACGCCAATCGGGCATCGCTGGAAATCTAACTTCCGCTATTTAGATTTGAATGTAGATAACACAAATGCACCGAGCCCAGGGGGGAATCCAGTCGCCCCGATTGCTGAGAAAGCGACCCAAGTTGATTTTTCTTATATTTGGCCGCTGTTTAAAGGACAAATGGAGGCTGGCGCAAGTTACACCCATTCGACCTATGAAGATGATATTAGCAACGATAATAACTTCGATATATGGGGTAAATGGTCTTACGTCTTTTAGTTTTGGTTAGTGACCACTACAGTGATAAGCCTAAAAAAGGCAGCTCAGCAGGTTGCTTACCTGCCTTTTTTCGTAGTGGCGTTGTAATTTTTAGCGCAGGTTTTACTGGGGCCGGCTTTAGGCAGAGTGCTGCAATCACTGGGGCGCAGGCTTTAGCCTGCTAGTGTTTTCTTGGTGGGCTTAAGCCCACGCCCCTTGTGGGCTTGAAAACAGGATGCGCAGAGCTTATCCGCTCATGGCACTAAACTGTCGCTTAATTCGCCCCACGGCCCGATATGGGCGTTGTTATTTGGGGCGCAGGCTTTAGGTGGTGTGTTGCAATCACTGGGGCGCAGGCTTTAGCCTGCTAGTGTTTTCTTGGTGGGCTTAAAACAGGATGCGCAGAGCTTATCCGCTCATGACACTAAACTGTCGTTTAATTCGCCCTGCGCCCCGATGTGACACTAAACTGTCGTTTAATTCGCCCCTCACCCCCGACATGACATTATCTATATAAGGTTGTGTTTCGTTTTTTGCGCCTACTTTCGAGCAATGGGGGTAAAGCTTCATAGTGCTCTTTGTTGATATCACCGCAGTTTCTCCTCAGTACTTGGTTTGTTTGCATTTTTGGAGTAAGGTTTACGCATTTATATGTAGCGGTGCTTACATAGTCATTGTTTATGTTTAAAATTTAATCATAGTGGAAAAAAATATGAAAATAGCTATTGCTGGAACGGGTTATGTTGGTTTATCAAATGCGATGTTATTGGCGCAACATCATGAAGTGGTTGCCGTTGATATTGTGGCTGAGAAAATTGAATTGCTGAATAATAAGCAGTCACCGATAGTCGATGCTGAAATTGAAGATTTCTTAGCAAATAAAGAATTAAATTTTACTGCTACGTTATTTAAAGAGCAGGCCTATGAAAACGCGGACTTTGTGATTATCGCAACACCAACCGATTATGATGTGGAAACGAATTATTTCAATACACGTTCCGTTGAAGCGGTTATTTGTGATGTGATGAGAATTAACCCTAAGGCGGTAATGGTGATCAAGTCCACTGTGCCAGTTGGGTATACGCAGTCTGTTAAAGATAAGTTTAACTGTGAAAATATTATATTTTCACCTGAATTTTTGCGTGAAGGACTTGCTCTTCATGATAACTTATATCCTTCTCGTATCATTGTTGGCGAGCAGAGTGCGCGTGCGAAAGTTTTCGCTAATTTGCTAGTTGAAGGTGCGGTCAAAGAAGATATTGCGGTGCTTTTTACTAATTCAACGGAAGCGGAAGCGGTTAAGTTATTCTCTAATACCTACCTTGCACTGCGTGTTGCTTATTTTAATGAGTTAGATACTTATGCTGAGTCCCATGGCCTCGATTCTCGTCAGATAATTGAAGGGGTGGGTTTAGATCCGCGCATTGGTAACCATTATAATAACCCTTCTTTTGGTTATGGTGGTTATTGTTTACCTAAAGATACCAAACAGTTACGTGCGAACTATGCGGATGTTCCGAATAACCTTATCGGTGCCATTGTTGATGCAAACACGACACGTAAAGATTTTATTGCCGATTCTATTTTGAAACGCCAACCTCGCCGTGTGGGAATTTATCGTTTGATCATGAAGTCAGGATCAGACAATTTCCGTGCATCGAGCATTCAGGGGATCATGAAACGTCTGAAGGCGAAGGGGGTAGAGGTTATTATCTATGAACCTGTGTTTGAAGAGTCGGAGTTTTTCCATTCTAAGGTGTATCGCAGTTTAGCTGATTTCAAAGCCGATTCAGATGTTATTGTATCGAACCGCATGAGCGCAGAGTTGGCCGATGTGGCTGATAAAGTTTATACACGCGATTTGTTTGGTAGTGATTAACGAGCAAACCTGAAAGGGTGATTGTAATTTTGTGGCAGGGCTTTAGCCAGAGTGTTGCAATCACTTGGGGCGCAGGCTTTAGCCTGCTTGTGTAGGTGTTTTGTGGGCTAAAGCCCACGCCCCTTGTGGGCTTGAAAACAGGATGCGCAGAGCTTATCCGCTCATGAGACTAAACTGTCGTTTAATTCGCCCTTGCTCGTAGTGGTTGTTTTTGGGTGCTGGCTTTAGCCAGAGTGTTGCAATCACTTGGGGCGCAGGCTTTAGCCTGCTTGTGTAGGTGTTTTTTGGTGGGCTGAAGCCCACGCCCCTTGTGGGCTAAAAGGTATGTGTCGGACTATTTTCATCATTTTTATTAAAAAGTCATTATTATAGCGTTACAAAAGTAAGAAAAATCCTTATACTAACGTGCTTTATTTTCTGGTGTCGGTGATAAAAGGTTATTTTTACATCTATACACCCTTTACTTTCTCTCGATAGTGATGAGATTGTTTACCGGTCATTGCCCTTTTTTGGCGGGTATTAATTAATTATTAACAGTGGATACAATGAGTTATGAGCACAACAAATACTGAAAACACTAAAAGCTCAATGGATGGGCTTAAATGGGGTGTCACAATTTTATTATTAGCAGCAATCATTGTTGGTAATTTTTTATATGGTGAAAGTTTACACGTTGTAGCACGTGTTACTGTGTTACTTCTACTAGCTGGGCTTGCGTTACTATCTGCTGCGATGACCGAAAAAGGTAAAATTTTTGTTGGTTTTGCTAAAGAGTCTCGTTTAGAGGTTCGCAAGGTCGTTTGGCCGACACGCCAAGAGACAATACAAACAACATTGATCATTCTTGCTGTATCAACCATTGTTGGTTTGGTTTTATGGGGGCTTGATGGTGTTTTTGTTCGCCTAGTTTCATTTATAACAACATCTATTTAAGGGTTTAATATGTCAGAAGAAGTACTAAAAAAGAGATGGTATGTTGTACAGGCGTTTTCAGGTTATGAAGGTCGTGTGCAAAAAACACTGCTCGAGCATATTAAATTAAATCAGATGGAAGAATATTTCGGTGAAATTCTTGTTCCTACTGAAGAAGTCGTTGAAATGCGTGCAGGTCAAAAACGTAAGAGTGAGCGTAAGTTCTTTCCTGGCTATGTTTTAGTTGAGATGGCGATGAATGATGATAGCTGGCATCTTGTTAAAAGTATTGACCGTGTCATGGGCTTTATTGGTGGAACTAAAGAGCGTCCAGCTCCGATTAGTAAAAAAGAAGTAGACAACATTCTTAATCGTCTGCAGGCATCTCATGACTCGCCTCGTCCAAGAACAACCTTTGAAGTGGGACAAATTGTCCGTGTTACGGAAGGTCCTTTTGCAGACTTTACCGGTACCGTTGAGAAAATCGACTATGAGAAGAGTCGTTTGAAAGTTTCTGTTTCTATTTTCGGTCGTGCAACACCTGTTGACCTTGAGTTTTCTCAAGTAGAAAAAGATTAGTGCAGCGCGTGTCTGCTAACGGGTTACTCGTTGATTAATTAAAGCTCAAAAAAAATACAAAAGTTCTTGTGAAGGGCGGTGAATTATAGGTATAATTCGCCGCCCTTTTTATTTGCATGATTAAATTATTGAATTTAATTACTGGCAAATAAATTTAGCTGAATCTGTTGCTCACATTTTGTGAGTACAATTCACAATTTTAATCGGGAAGCTGACCCTTTTAGGTTGCAGCGTTACACCCAAACATAGGTAGTATTATCATGGCTAAAAAAGTACAAGCATATATCAAGCTGCAAGTTTCAGCTGGTATGGCAAATCCGTCGCCACCTGTTGGTCCAGCTCTTGGTCAACACGGTGTTAATATCATGGAATTCTGTAAAGCATTTAATGCAAGAACAGATTCTTTGGAAAAAGGCGCTCCAGTTCCTGTAGTTATTACAGTTTATTCTGACCGTTCTTTCACATTTGAAACGAAAACTCCACCTGCGTCTTTCCTACTTAAGAAAGCTGCTGGTATTAAATCTGGTTCTGGTGTTCCTAACAAGAATAAAGTGGGCAAAGTAACACAAGCTCAACTTGAAGAGATCGCTAAAACTAAAGAAGCGGATTTAACGGGTGCCGATCTTGAAGCGATGGTACGTTGCATAGCGGGTTCTGCTCGTTCTATGGGTCTGGAAGTAGAGGGTTAATACGATGGCTAAATTATCTAAACGCATGAAAGTCATTCGTGACAAAGTTGACTCTACGAAAGAATATGAAATCAATGAAGCAGTTGCGCTTCTTCAAGAATTAGCGACGGCTAAATTTGTTGAAAGCATCGATGCATCAATCAATCTTGGTATTGATCCTCGTCGTAGTGACCAAAACGTTCGTGGTGCAACAGTATTGCCACACGGTACTGGCCGTACAGTACGTGTTGCTGTGTTTACACAGGGCGCAAATGCTGAAGCTGCACTAGCTGCTGGTGCGGATATCGTTGGTATGGACGATCTTGCTGCACAAGTTAAAGCTGGCGAAATGAACTTCGACGTAGTTATTGCTTCTCCTGATGCAATGCGTGTTGTTGGTCAATTAGGTCAAATCTTAGGCCCACGTGGTCTAATGCCAAACCCTAAAGTTGGCACTGTAACAGCTGACGTAGCAACTGCAGTTAAAAATGCAAAAGCGGGTCAAGTACGTTACCGTAACGATAAGAATGGTATTATCCATTCTACAATCGGTAAAGCAACGTTCACTGCTGAACAGATTAAAGAAAATTTAGAAGCTCTATTGGTTGCTTTGAAAAAAGGCAAACCTTCAGGTGCTAAAGGTCAATTTGTTAAGAAAGTTAGCCTATCAACTACGATGGGTGCTGGCGTGAAAATTGATCAAGCATCAGTAGAAGCTCGTATTTAATACACTAAACATATTTCATTTATTTGTAATGTGATCTGTGTATACAAGGAGGAAAATTATCTGTATAATTTTCCGCCTTACTTTGGAGGGCCTTAGGTCTCTTCTTAGACCGTAGGTGTCAGTACATCGATATTGGCTTAATTTCCTACGTAGATGGTGCCGGACCCCAGACAAGAATCTTTCTTATCCCTGGTTCCGATTACCGAAATAGTGCCTCATTAGCTCGATAAGGGTGAAGTGAGGGTGTTTATCTAGGGTTAAACCCCTAGTGTAATCCAGGAGTAAAACCAAATGGCATTAAGACTCGAAGACAAACAAGCGATTGTCGCAGAAGTCAATGTAGCTGCTACAGCTGCTCTGTCTGCTGTTGTTGCCGATTCTCGCGGTGTAACAGTTGGTGCAATGAATGAACTTCGTGCGACTGCACGTGCAAACGGTGTGTACTTACGTGTAGTACGTAACACATTAGCACGTCGTGCGCTTGAAGGTACTGACTATGCATGTTTAGCAGAGTTGTTTAAAGGTCCTACTATCCTTGCATTTTCAAACGAACATCCAGGAGCTGCAGCACGTCTTATTAAAGACTTCGCTAAAGCGAATGCAAAGTTTGAAGTGAAAGGGTTAGCATTTGAAGGCGAATTAATTGCCGCTGATCAAATTGACCGTTTAGCAACACTACCAACATACGACGAAGCAATTGCGAAACTGATGGCGACTATGAAAGAAGCTGCAGCTGGCAAACTTGTACGTACTCTGGCTGCGATTCGCGACCAGAAAGAAGAATCTGCAGCTTAATAGCTGTAATACTATTTAATTATTACTAATAGGAATTGACTCATGTCTCTAACTAAAGACCAAATCATCGAAGCAGTTGCTGCGTTATCTGTAATGGAAGTTGTTGAATTAATCGAAGCAATGGAAGAAAAATTCGGCGTTTCTGCTGCTGCTGCTGTTGCTACAGCTGGCCCTGCTGCTGCTGCTGCTGAAGAACAAACTGAATTTGACGTTGTAATGACTTCTTTCGGTGACAACAAAGTTAAAGCAATCAAAGCGGTACGTGGCATCACAGGTCTAGGCCTGAAAGAAGCTAAAGACGCAGTTGAAGCTTGCCCAACAGTTCTAAAAGAAGGCGCTTCTAAAGAAGAAGCTGCAGCAATCAAAGCTGAATTAGAAGAAATCGGCGCTACAGTTGAACTTAAATAAGTTATCGAGTATAACTTAATAGCCGTGAAAATGGCTTTGGCTGGTGATTATTTGATCACCGGCCTTTTTGCGCTATAGGATACCGTGATTTTCCATTATTTTGTTACGGTATCGGACATTTAAGGTGATGTGTACCCGTTATCACTCAGGATACAAAAATCAGCTCGCCCTACGGGGCGTAAACTCGAACAACAATACGGCGTTACAACATTCGCTAAGGGAATAACCATTAGCAGCACGTTGTGCCTTGTCTTGATGTCCGAGCTTACTTCTGATAAATGTATCTTGAGTAATAACGGGTAATTAACGCATCATTAACACGAAAATAATGTTCGCCGTTGTCTAATAAAATAAGGCCTAATATCAGGCTAGGCAGCTATGATCACTTATCAGCGAGCAAAGGAACCACATGGGTTACTCTTATACTGAGAAAAAACGTATTCGTAAGGATTTTGGGAAGCGTCCACAAGTAATGGAAAAACCATACCTGTTGTCGATTCAACTTGATTCATTCAAACGATTCATTGAAGTAGATCCAACTGGAGAGGTTGGTCTAGAAGCTGCTTTCAATAGCATTTTCCCGATCGCCAGTTATTCAGGCACATCAGAACTACAATATGTCAGCTACCGTTTAGGTGAGCCGGTATTTGATGTCAAGGAATGCCAGATTCGTGGAGTTACATACTCTGCTTCATTACGTGTTAAATTGCGTCTTGTTATTTACGATCGTGATGCACCAGCAGGCACGGTTAAAGATATTCGTGAACAAGAAGTGTACATGGGTGAAATGCCACTCATGACCGAGAATGGTACTTTTGTAATCAATGGTACTGAGCGTGTTATCGTTTCTCAATTACACCGTAGTCCAGGTGTATTCTTCGATCACGATAAAGGTAAAACACACAGTTCAGGTAAAGTTCTTTATAACGCACGCGTGATCCCATATCGTGGCTCTTGGTTAGACTTTGAATTCGACCCTAAAGATAACCTATTTGTTCGTATCGACCGTCGTCGTAAACTCCCTGCAACCATCATGTTGCGTGCTTTAGAGTACACAACAGAAGAGATTCTAGCGATTTTCTTTGACACCAGTAAATTTACTATTGCTGATGGCAAAGTTGAGATGGAGTTAATCGCAGAGCGCTTACGTGGTGACACCGCGACGTTTGAAATTACTGCTAATGGCAAAGTATACGTTGAGCAAGGCAAACGCATTACCGCTCGTCATATTCGTCAATTAGAAACGGATAATGTTACTAGTATTGAAGTGCCACTTGAATACCTTGAAAACAAAGTCTCTGCAAAAGATTATGTAAATGCAGAAACGGGTGAAATCATTGTTAATGCAAATGATCAACTTACGGTTGAATTGCTTGCACAACTTTCTCAAGCGGGTATCAAAGAGTTTGAAACTATTTATACCAATGAGCTTGATTGTGGTTCATTTATGTCAGAGACCCTGCGCATAGATTCTTCTGCTAACCGTATGGACGCGTTAGTTGAAATTTATCGTATGATGCGTCCTGGTGAGCCACCAACAAAAGACGCCGCTGAAGGTTTATTCCAAAATCTATTCTTCGCTGAAGAGCGTTATGATCTATCTAAAGTAGGTCGTATGAAGTTCAATCGTCGCGTTGGTATTGAAGGCGATGAAGGTGTGGGTATCCTATCTAATGATGATATTTTAAGTGTAATGAAAACACTTATCGATATCCGTAATGGTAACGGTATTGTTGATGATATCGACCACCTTGGTAACCGTCGTATTCGTTGTGTTGGCGAAATGGCTGAAAACCAATTCCGTGTTGGCTTAGTACGTGTTGAACGTGCCGTTAAAGAGCGTCTATCGTTAGGTGACCTTGATGCGACCATGCCACAGGACTTAATCAACGCGAAACCTATTTCTGCTGCTGTTAAAGAGTTCTTTGGTTCATCACAACTATCACAGTTTATGGATCAAAATAACCCGTTATCAGAAGTGACACATAAACGTCGTATCTCTGCATTAGGCCCTGGTGGTTTGACGCGTGAGCGCGCAGGCTTTGAAGTACGTGACGTACATGCAACGCACTACGGTCGTTTATGTCCAATTGAAACGCCAGAGGGACCAAACATCGGTTTGATCAACTCACTGGCTACGTTTGCTCGTACTAACGATTACGGTTTCTTAGAAACACCTTACCGTAAAGTGGTTGACGGCAAACCAACGGATCAAGTTGAATACTTATCTGCAATCGAAGAAGGTTCCTTTGTTATCGCACAGGCGAGTGCAAGTGTTGATGAAAATGGCCTACTTAACGATGATATGGTGCAATGTCGTCATAACGGTGAAACCACCTTTATGGGACCGCTAGACATTGACTATATGGATGTATCGCCACAGCAGATCATCTCAGTTGCAGCGTCACTTATTCCGTTCTTAGAACACGATGATGCTAACCGTGCCTTAATGGGTGCGAACATGCAACGTCAAGCGGTACCAACGCTATGTGCAGATAAGCCATTAGTCGGTACTGGTATTGAGCGTCGTTTGGCGATTGACTCGGGTGTGACTATCATCGCTAAACGTGGTGGTGTGATCGACTATGTTGATGCGTCTCGTATTGTTGTTAAAGTGGATGAAAACGAACTACTTCCTGGTGAAGCGGGTATCGATATCTATAACTTAACTAAATACACGCGTTCAAACCAAAACACTTGTATTAACCAGCGCCCAACCTGTAAACCAGGTGAGCCGATTGTTCGTGGTGATGTATTGGCTGATGGCCCATCAACGGATATGGGTGATTTGGCACTGGGCCAAAACATGAAGATTGCCTTCATGCCTTGGAATGGTTACAACTTTGAGGATTCGATCCTTATTTCTGAGCGTGTATCGCAGGAAGATCGTTTTACTACTATTCATATTCAAGAGTTTTCATGTGTTGCGCGTGAAACAAAATTAGGTAGTGAAGAGATCACTGCCGATATTCCGAATGTGGGTGAAGCTGCGCTGAGCAAACTTGATGAGTCAGGTATTGTTTACGTTGGTGCAGAAGTTAAACCTGGTGATATCTTAGTTGGTAAAGTGACACCTAAGGGTGAAACACAACTAACACCAGAAGAGAAACTATTACGTGCTATTTTCGGTGAAAAAGCGTCTGACGTGAAAGATAGCTCTTTACGTGTATCTAACTCAACTTATGCAACGGTTATCGACGTACAAGTCTTTACCCGTGATGGCGTTGAGAAAGATAAACGTGCGCTTGAAATTGAAGAGATGCAGTTAAAAGCGGCGAAGAAAGATTTAACTGAGAAGTTCCAAATCTTAGAAAACGCAATCTATGAAAAAGCATTAAATATTCTTGTTAGTGCAGGACATGATGCGGCGCGCTTAAAACAGATGCCTCGTGCACAATGGTTAGATGTAACGATTGATGATGAAACTAAACAATCTTATTTGGACCAAATCATCGCGCAATTCGATGAAATTAAAGCCAATTACGATAAAGAGTTTGATCTAAAACGTCGTAAAATTATCCAAGGTGATGATTTGGCTCCTGGCGTTCAAAAAATCGTTAAGGTTTACCTAGCGGTACGCCGTCGCCTACAACCAGGTGATAAAATGGCTGGTCGTCACGGTAACAAAGGTGTTATTTCAAACATCGTTCCTGTGGAAGATATGCCTTACGATGAATTTGGTGTTCCAGTTGATATCGTACTTAACCCATTGGGTGTACCGTCACGTATGAACATCGGTCAGATTTTAGAAACTCACTTGGGCCTAGCGGCTAAAGGAGTGGGCGAAAAACTTGAGCGTATGATCAAAGATCAGCGTGAAGTGGAAATGGCTAAAGTCCGTGAGTATATTCAAAAACTATACTCATTTGGTGATGCGCCATGCCATGTTGACCTCAATGAGTTCGATGATGAAGCGGTATTGCGTTTAGCTAAAAATCTTTATAAAGGCTTACCGGTTGCAACACCTGCGTTTGATGGCGCAAATGAAAGCGAGATCCGTGAGTTATTACGCCTTGCAGATTTACCTGAATCGGGTCAGTTACAATTGACAGATGGCCGTACGGGTATCCCATTTGAACGTCCTGTAACGGTTGGTTACATGTACATGCTGAAATTGAATCACTTAGTTGATGATAAAATGCATGCACGTTCAACTGGCTCTTATAGCTTAGTTACGCAACAACCATTAGGTGGTAAAGCGCAGTTTGGTGGTCAACGTTTCGGTGAGATGGAAGTATGGGCACTAGAAGCTTATGGTGCCGCTTACACGCTTCAAGAAATGCTTACCGTTAAATCGGACGATGTTAACGGTCGTACTAAGATGTATAAAAACATCGTTGATGGCGACCATAGAATGGAACCAGGTATGCCTGAGTCATTCAACGTATTGTTGAAAGAGATCCGTTCATTAGGCATTAACATTGAGCTAGATGAAAATAACTAAGCACTAAGCTTAAGTAATTGTGTGGCACCTTGCCGTTTGAGGTGCCTAGTTTTAACTCCTATGGGAGAGTAGCGTGAAAGACTTACTCAAGTTTTTAAAGCAACAAAACAAATCCAAAGAATTCGATGGAATTAAAATTGGATTAGCATCGCCTGAAGTGATCCGTTCTTGGTCATTTGGTGAAGTTAAAAAACCAGAAACCATCAATTACCGTACTTTTAAACCAGAGCGTGAAGGGCTTTTCTGTGCGCGTATCTTTGGTCCGATTAAAGATTACGAATGTTTATGTGGTAAATACAAACGCCTAAAACATCGTGGTGTTATCTGTGAAAAATGTGGTGTTGAGGTAACTCAATCTAAAGTTCGTCGTGACCGTATGGGCCACATCGAATTAGCATCACCCGTTGCACATATTTGGTTCCTTAAATCACTTCCATCTCGTATCGGCCTAATGCTAGATATGACGTTACGTGATATTGAGCGTATCCTCTATTTTGAATCTTTTGTCGTTATCGAGCCGGGTATGACCGACCTTGAGCGTGGTCAAATACTTCTTGAAGAAGAGTATTTAGATATGCTTGAGCAGTGGGGCGATGAGTTTGAAGCAATCATGGGCGCGGAAGCGGTTTTTGCTTTATTAAAACAACTTGACCTTGAACACGAAATTTCGGTAATGCGTGAAGAGTTAGAGAGCACAAACTCTGAAACTAAACGTAAGAAATTGACTAAACGTCTAAAATTGGTTGAAGCTTTCCATCAATCAAATAATAAAGCGGAATGGATGATTTTAACGGTATTACCCGTTTTACCACCTGATTTACGCCCACTAGTACCACTAGATGGCGGACGTTTTGCTACCTCAGATTTGAATGACTTATATCGTCGTGTTATTAACCGTAATAACCGTCTAAAACGTCTATTAGATCTTGCTGCGCCAGACATCATCGTACGTAATGAAAAACGTATGTTACAAGAGTCTGTGGATGCATTATTAGATAATGGCCGTCGTGGACGTGCTATTACAGGTTCAAACAAACGTCCTCTGAAATCACTTGCTGATATGATCAAAGGTAAGCAAGGTCGTTTCCGTCAGAATCTACTCGGTAAACGTGTTGATTACTCTGGTCGTTCTGTAATTACCGTAGGCCCAACACTGCGTTTACATCAGTGTGGTCTACCGAAGAAAATGGCGCTTGAGCTATTTAAGCCATTTGTTTACGGTAAATTAGAAGCATTAGGTCTTGCGACAACCATTAAAGCGGCTAAAAAATTAGTGGATCGTGAAGGTGGTGAAGTTTGGGATATCCTTGAAGGGGTTATCCGTGAACATCCAGTGCTACTTAACCGTGCTCCTACACTACACAGATTAGGTATCCAAGCCTTTGAACCTGTATTAATCGAAGGTAAAGCGATTCAGCTTCATCCATTGGTTTGTGCGGCTTATAACGCCGACTTCGATGGTGACCAAATGGCGGTACACGTACCGTTAACGATTGAAGCACAGCTTGAAGCTCGTACCTTAATGATGTCTACGAATAATATCCTATCACCTGCCAATGGTGAGCCGATTATCGTACCATCACAGGACGTTGTACTTGGCCTTTATTATATGACTCGCTCTAAAATAAATGCGAAGGGCGAAGGCATGTGGTTCCAAAGTCCGAAGGAAGTTGAAAAAGCTTACCGTGCTGGTGCTGTGGGTCTGCAAGCGATCATTAAAGTGCGCATGACACAAGTTCATATCGCTGAAGACAAATCTCGTAGTGAGACAACTGAAATCGTTGAAACTACTGTTGGTCGTGCAATCCTGTCATTAATCATGCCAGAAGGTTTACCTTTTGCACATGTCGACCTTGATATGGGTAAAAAAGCAATTTCCAATGCATTGAATGCTTGTTACCGTTTATTGGGTATTAAAGATACGGTTATTTTTGCTGACCAATTAATGTATACCGGTTTTGAATATGCAACGTTATCGGGTGTTTCTGTTGGTATCAACGATATGGTGATACCAGATGCTAAGAAAACATTAGTGGCTGGTGCAGAAGAGCAAGTAACTGAAATTCATGAGCAATTCCAAGCTGGTCTTGTAACTGCTGGTGAACGTTACAATAAAGTTATCGATATTTGGGCAAGTGCCAATGAACAAGTAGCGAAAGCGATGATGGAAAATCTTTCTACTGATACGGTGAAAAACAGTAAAGGTGAAGATGAAGATGAGAAATCATTTAACAGCGTTTATATGATGGCCGACTCAGGCGCTCGTGGTAGCCCCGCACAGATTCGTCAGCTAGCTGGTATGCGTGGTCTGATGGCGAAACCAGATGGTTCGATCATTGAAACACCAATCGTGGCTAACTTCCGTGAAGGTCTAAACGTATTACAGTACTTTATCTCGACGCATGGTGCTCGTAAAGGTCTTGCCGATACCGCACTTAAAACAGCGAACTCGGGTTACTTAACACGTCGTTTAGTGGATATTGCACAAGATTTAGTTATCACTGAAGAAGATTGTGGTAGTGAAGAAGGTCTATTAGTTAAACCGCTTATTCAAGGTGGCGATATCGTTGAGCCGTTACGTGAGCGTGTATTGGGTCGTGTTGTTGCTAAGGATGTTATTAAGCCTGGTACAGATAATGAGATCCTATTTGCTCGTAACACGCTACTTGACGAAAAACTGTGCGACTTAATTGAAGAAGCCTCAGTTGACCAAATTTGGGTACGTAGTGTTATTACTTGTCGTACTGACTTTGGTGCCTGTTCAGCCTGTTACGGTCGTGACTTGGCTCGTGGTCATATGGTTGGTCAAGGTGAAGCTATCGGTGTTATGGCGGCACAATCAATCGGTGAGCCAGGAACACAGCTTACAATGCGTACGTTCCATATCGGTGGTGCTGCTTCGCGTTCTGCTTCTGAAAATAATGTTCAGGTTAAAAACAGCGGTAAAGTTAAATTACATAACGCGAAATTTGTAATTAACTCTGATGGTAAAGTGGTTGTAACATCTCGTTCAACTGAATTAACCATTATCGATGAGTTAGGTCGTACGAAAGAGAACCATAAATTACCTTATGGTGCGGTACTTGATAAGCAAGATGGTGATGAGATTGTCGCTGGCGAAATCGTTGCTAACTGGGATCCACATACACATCCAATTATTACGGAAGTGGAAGGTACGGTTGAGTTCTTAGACTTTATCGAAGGTATTACCATCAATAAACAAACTGATGAATTAACTGGTTTATCAAGTATTGTTATTATTGATCCTGCGCAACGTCCTACTGCGGGTAAAGAGATGCGTCCAATGGCTAAGCTTGTTGATGCCAAAGGTAATGATCTATTTATTCCTGGTACAGAAGTTGCTGCGCAATATGCACTACCTGCAAACGCAATCGTAAGCCTAGAAGATGGCGCGAAAGTACGAGTGGGTGATGCGGTTGCACGTATTCCACAGGAAAGTTCAAAAACACGTGATATTACCGGTGGTCTTCCACGCGTTGCGGATCTATTTGAAGCTCGTACACCTAAAGATGCAGCTATCCTTGCTGAAGTTTCTGGTACGCTTTCATTTGGTAAAGAGACTAAAGGTAAGCGTCGTCTAGTGATCACTCAGGCGAACGGCGATATCTATGAAGAGATGATACCTAAATGGCGTCACCTAAATATCTTCGAAGGTGAGAAGATTGAAAAAGGTGAGGTTATTTCTGACGGTCCAGAATCTCCACATGATATTCTTCGTTTACGTGGTATTAGCCCAGTGGCTAACTACATCACGAACGAAGTACAAGAAGTTTACCGTTTACAAGGCGTAAAAATTAATGATAAACATATTGAAGTTATCGTTAACCAAATGCTACGTAAGTGTTTGATCACTGATAATGGTGATTCAAGCTTCTTAGTGGGTGAACAAGCTGAAGTCGTACGTGTTGTGATTGAAAATCGCCGTCTTGAAGCGGAAGGTAAAGTACCTGCTAAATTTGATTACCAATTATTGGGTATCACTAAGGCATCACTTGCCACTGAGTCATTTATCTCAGCTGCTTCATTCCAAGAAACAACGCGTGTTCTTACTGAAGCTGCCGTTGCAGGCAAATGTGATGAATTACATGGTCTAAAAGAGAATGTAATCGTTGGTCGCTTGATCCCTGCTGGTACTGGTTTTGCACATCATAAAGCACGTGCTGCAGAGAAAGCGAAAGCACTTGCTCCGATAGCTGAAGATGCGGTTATCAATGTTGATGACGCAGAGCAAAATCTTGCTGATCTACTTAACGCAGTTGACTTTGGTGAGTAATTTTTAACAAAGTTGATTAATAAGAAAGGTGCTTCGGCACCTTTTTTTTGCTTTAATGACTGTAATATCAATTGCAATAAAACTAGGAATTAAACATGACTGATAAAAAAATAATTAATACTGAGCTTGCGCCAGCTGCTATCGGCCCTTACTCTCAGGCGAACCAATTTGCTAATTTAGTCTATACTTCTGGGCAAATACCATTAGTGCCAGAGACAATGGAAATTATAGAGGGTGGTATTAGTGAACAAACTGAGCAGGTAATGAAAAACTTAATGGCGGTGTTAGCCGCGGCTAATGCATCGTCAAAGTCAGTCATTAAAACGACCTGTTTTATTAAAGATATGAATGACTTTGCCGCTTTTAATGCAGTTTATGCGACTTACTTCCCTGAGGCTGCTCCAGCGCGCTCTTGTGTTGAAGTTGCCCGCTTACCAAAAGATGTCTTGGTAGAGGTTGAAGCGATAGCCTATTGCGGTTAGTTGATATGGAGAAACACAAAATTAAATTTGCCATTGTTGTTAGCGCTGCGCCTTATGGGGCGCAAGGTTCAGTAGCGCCTATCAGTTTGCCTCTGCTGCCATTCTTGCTGGCCATGAAATTGTGGGAGTATTTTTTTATCAAGAGGGGGTACTTAACGCAAATCAGTTGGTTAGCCCTGCAACGGATGAAATAAACCTACCTGATTTTTGGGCTGAGTTAGCCAGAAAAAATAATTTTCCCTTAGAAGTCTGTGTCTCTGCGTCACTGCGTAGAGGTGTGCTTGATCAGCAGGAGGCAAAACAGTTGGCACAGGTTCAATTTAATTTAAAAACACCTTTCGTGTTAAGTGGGTTAGGGCAACTTGCTGAGCTGAGTGCGAGCTGTGACCGATTATTACAGTTTAAATAGTGGGGTAATGATGACGGAAAAAACAATTGGTATTATAAACCGCAGCTTACCTCACGGCAGCTCGGCGGGACGCGAGTCATTGGATTTAACCTTGGCGATGTCTGCCTTTAATGAATCGTTGTCGATATTTTTTATTGGTGATGGTATTTATCAGCTATTAAAGGGCCAATCTCCGCTAGATATTCTACAAAAACATTATCAGCCGTTATTTAAGATGCTGGAATTGTATGATGTAGAAAATAGATATGTCTGTGCGCACTCAATGGCCGTTAGGGGGGTCACTGTCGACCAATTAATTATCGATGTCACGCCACTAGATAAAGCGGCATTACAACTTAAACTCGCACAGCAAGTGCAATTATTGAGTTTTTAATATGATATTACATACCGTTAATAAATCGCCCTTTGCTTCATTTGCTATTGGCGATTGCCTTGAATTACTGAGTGATAATGATAGCCTGTTACTGATAGAGGATGCGGTTATTGCCACTGCCGCTGACCATCACTATTTTGCTGAGCTTGATAAATTATCAGAACAAGGTCGCTTGTTCGTATTAGCAGCCGATCTTGATGCTCGTGGCATCTGCAATAAAATCGCCAAGCAATGCTGCTACGCAGAGTTTGTTGAGCTCGCTGCTACACATCAGAGTCAACTGGCTTGGTGAGCTTCCCAGACGATATTTTGTGATCAAAAACCCAATTGCTTAATTATTGACTCCTTTTCCCAATCAGCGTAAACTCTTGCAACCCTTATTTTAAGGGTTGATTTTTCACACACATATTTTAGGAGCTATTTAATAATGGCAACAATTTCACAATTGGTACGCAGCCCGCGTAAGGACAAAGTTCAAAAAACTAATGTTCCTGCGTTAGAAGCGTGTCCACAAAAACGTGGCGTATGTACTCGTGTATATACTACTACACCAAAAAAACCTAACTCAGCGATGCGTAAAGTTGCTCGTGTTCGTCTAACTAACGGTTTCGAAGTTACTTCGTACATCGGTGGTGAAGGCCATAACTTGCAAGAGCATAGTGTAATCTTGATCCGTGGCGGTCGTGTAAAAGATTTACCAGGTGTTCGTTACCATACTGTTCGTGGTGCACTAGATACTTCTGGTGTTGCAGCACGTCGTAAAGGTCGTTCTAAGTACGGTGCTAAAAAGCCAAAATCATAAGCTTTTCCGTAAGTAAGGCCAAACAAACACTATTTTAATTTAATATGTTTTGGGTAAAATCCTGAAGCACACGGAGAATAAAGATGCCAAGAAGACGCGTCGTAGCTACTCGTAAAATCCTTCCAGATCCTAAGTTCGGATCGGAACTTTTAGCAAAATTCGTTAACGTTGTAATGGTTGACGGTAAAAAATCTATTTCAGAAAAAATCGTATATGGTGCACTTGAAGCAGCTGCTGAAAAAAGCGGTAAAGCAGCACTAGATATATTTGAAGTAGCTCTTGAAAATATACGCCCAAGCGTCGAGGTTAAATCTCGTCGTGTTGGTGGTTCAACATACCAAGTACCAGTAGAAGTTCGTCCTTCTCGTCGTAATGCGTTAGCAATGCGTTGGTTAGTTGAAGCATCACGTAAGCGTGGTGAAAAATCAATGGCATTACGTATGGCTGGTGAGCTAGTTGATGCAGCAGATAATAAAGGCTCTGCGGTTAAGAAACGTGAAGACGTTCACCGTATGGCTGACGCAAACAAAGCGTTTGCACACTACCGTTGGTAGGAGATTTAGCGTAGGCTTTTGTCTATGCTATTTTGTGATTAAGCAGTATTTAAAAGGACATCAATTTGTCACGTACAACCCCAATTGAGCATTACCGTAATATCGGTATTGTTGCTCATGTCGATGCCGGTAAAACTACAACGACAGAGCGTGTATTGTTCTACACTGGTATTTCTCACAAAATAGGTGAGGTACATGATGGTGCAGCGACAATGGACTGGATGGAGCAGGAGCAGGAGCGTGGTATTACTATCACTTCCGCAGCAACTACCACATTTTGGTCGGGCATGCAGGGGCAGTATGCACAACACCGTATCAATATTATCGATACGCCGGGGCACGTTGACTTCACTATTGAAGTTGAACGCTCACTGCGCGTATTAGATGGTGCGGTTGTTGTCTTTTGCGCGACATCCGGTGTAGAGCCTCAATCTGAAACTGTATGGCGTCAAGCTAATAAATACCACGTTCCACGTTTGGTATTTATTAATAAGATGGATCGTACAGGGGCGGATTTTGAAGCTGTTATTGCACAAATCCATACTCGCTTAGGTGCAACTTGTGTCCCAATTCATTTGAATATCGGTGCGGAAGATGGATTTAAAGGGGTAATCGACCTGATTAAAATGAAGGCGATTGATTGGAACGATGCAGATCAAGGAATGACGTTTGAGTATCACGACATTCCTGCTGAATTACAAGAACGCGCGCAAAAATTGCACGATGAACTTGTTGATACAGCTGCTGAAGCAAACGACTTCTTAATGGAAAAATACCTTGAAGAAGGTGAACTTTCTGAAGAAGAGATTAAAGCTGGTTTACGTATTCGTACGTTAAACAATGAAATAGTACTAGCAACCTGTGGTAGCGCCTTTAAAAATAAAGGTGTGCAAGCGGTGCTAGATGCCGTCATTGACTACCTTCCTTCTCCGACTGAAGTTGCCGCCATTAAAGGCGTCGATGAACATGAGAAAGAAGTGGCGTGTCCAGCTACTGATGAAGCCCCCTTTGCGGCGCTTGCATTTAAAATAGCAACGGACCCATTCGTGGGCACTTTGACATTTATGCGCGTCTATTCTGGAGTGGTTAATTCAGGGGATCACTTTTATAACTCAGTGAAAATGAAGAAAGAACGTTTTGGCCGCATCGTGCAGATGCATGCCAATGACCGTAAAGAGATCAAAGAGGTTTACGCGGGCGATATCGCCGCTGCTGTTGGCCTTAAAGATGTGACGACGGGTGATACGCTTTGTTCTCCTGATCATAAAGTGATTCTAGAACGTATGGAATTTCCTGAGCCGGTAATTCAAATTGCGGTTGAGCCAAAAACCAAGGCAGACCAAGATAAATTGATTATCGCATTAGAGAAACTCGCTGCTGAAGATCCTTCATTCCGTTTTGAAACGAATAAAGAGTCTGGGCAGATTTTGATCTCTGGTATGGGTGAGCTTCACCTAGATATTATCGTTGATCGCATGCGTCGTGAATTTAGCGTGAACTGTAACGTGGGACATCCACAGGTAGCCTATCGAGAAACTATCCGCAAAGCGGTATCAGTGGAAGGTAAATTTATTCGTCAGGGTGAAGGACCAAGCCATTATGGCCATGTCCATCTCAAACTAGAGCCACTTGAAAATGGCGCTGGTTTTGAATTTGTTAACGAAGTTGTTGATGGTAGTGTTCCTAAGGAATACATCCCAGCAGTTAACAAAGGCTGTTTCGAACAGATGAACCAAGGTGTACTAGCCGGATTCCCGATGCTAGACATAAGAGCAACATTAACAGGTGGTTCATACCATGATGTTGACTCAAGTGAAATGGCGTTTAAAATTGCCGCAATGATGGGCTTTAGAGATGGTGCATTAAAAGCTGATGCAACGATTCTTGAACCTGTGATGAAAGTAGAAGTGACAACGCCTGAAGATTGGATGGGTGATGTGGTTGGCGATTTAAATCGTCGTCGTGGTATGATTGAAGGTATGGATGATGGCCCCGGTGGTGTTAAAATTATTCATGCTAAAGTGCCACTTGCAGAAATGTTTGGTTATGCAACCGCAGTACGCTCAGCAACACAAGGTCGTGCATCATATTCAATGGAATTTTCCGAGTATGCTGATGCGCCGAAAAAAATTGCTAATGCAATTATTGATGCGAAATAAAAAATAAATTAAACTAGCGCCTTTCCATGTGATGGCATGTGGAGAGGTATTAACTGATAAAGAAGGTACACACTGTGTCTAAAAAACAATTTGAACGTAATAAACCACATGTAAACGTAGGAACAATCGGCCACGTTGACCATGGTAAAACTACACTAACTGCTGCTATCTCTGCTGTATTAACAAGAAAATTTGGTGGCGACATTAAAGATTTCTCTCAAATCGATAATGCTCCAGAAGAGCGTGAGCGCGGTATTACAATTAATACTTCTCACATCGAGTACGATACAGAAACTCGTCACTACGCACACGTAGACTGTCCTGGACATGCCGATTATGTTAAAAACATGATCACTGGTGCTGCTCAAATGGACGGTGGTATCCTAGTTGTTGCTGCAACTGATGGTCCAATGCCACAAACTCGTGAGCACATCCTACTTTCTCGTCAAGTTGGTGTTCCTCACTTAATCGTGTTCCTAAACAAATGTGACATGGTTGATGATGAAGAGCTACTTGAACTAGTAGAAATGGAAGTTCGTGAACTTCTTTCTGAATACGATTTCCCAGGTGATGATATCCCAGTAATTCAAGGTTCTGCTCTTAAAGCACTTGAAGGTGATGCAGCATGGGAAGAGAAAATCATTGAACTAGCTGATGCACTAGATTCATACATCCCACTTCCAGAGCGTGATGTTGACAAACCATTCATCCTACCAATTGAAGATGTATTCTCAATTGCTGGTCGTGGTACTGTTGTTACTGGTCGTGTTGAGCGCGGTATCATCAAAGTTGGTGAGTCTGTTGAAATCGTTGGTCTACGTCCAACAGTTACAACTACTTGTACTGGTGTTGAGATGTTCCGTAAACTTCTTGACGAAGGTCGTGCTGGTGAGAACGTTGGTGTTCTTCTACGTGGTACTAAGCGTGATGACGTTGAACGTGGTCAAGTTCTTGCTAAGCCTGGTTCAATCAAACCACACACTAAATTTGAAGGTGAAGTGTACATCCTAAGTAAAGATGAGGGTGGTCGTCACACTCCTTTCTTTAAAGGTTACCGTCCACAGTTCTATTTCCGTACTACTGACATCACTGGTGCTGTTGAGCTTCCAGAAGGTGTTGAAATGGTAATGCCTGGTGATAACCTTAAGTTCGTTGTTGAACTAATTGGTCCAATCGCTATGGATGAAGGTCTACGTTTCGCGATTCGTGAAGGTGGCCGTACTGTTGGTGCTGGTGTTGTTTCTAAAATCATCGAATAATTTTTATTCGTAGATTGAACAATACAAAAAAGAGAGCTTAGGCTCTCTTTTTTTATGCGTGAAGAAAAGCGTCGGCTTGTTTATACCAACTCCGGTAAGTATGTGATCTAAATTTTGCGTAGGAAAAATAGCTTAATTCAAGGCGTAATTTGACGTAAATGGTTATTCCCTTTGCGAAAATTACAACGCAGCAGTAAGTTGTTTTAACCAGTAAAATAGATCAGCTATTTATCGGAATTGGTATTAAATTGCGCAGTGAAGTAATGCTAAAAGCCGTTTACATTATTTCCCTCTATGGTGTATATGCGCTGTGTATTCTCCTGTGGTTGCCTATGTGGTGCATTTTTTGACTGTTCCCGTTGCGCATAATACCATTCCGCATAATATTGTAATATTGTGGTCACCCATTAGTTAGTTCCGGTCAGGGCTTGTTTAGGAAAAATGATGGAGAGCAGGGGGCATGATTGAGTAATAGCAGGTTATTACGATTGAATGCAACGCTGTTATCTATTATTTTAACCAATAATCTAGATCAGATACTTATGTGGATTGGTATGCCCATTTTATGATATTAACTATACGGCTTGACAGGTGTGGTGTAAGGTTCTAAATTATGGACATTAAGCTAATTAATTGTGTTTAGTGTAACTGAATTAGGACTTTTTGTATGAGGGATATGACCGCCGGCGCATTAGCCGAAGAGCTAGGCGAAAGATTGAAGCAAGCTCGACTAAATCGAGACCTCACTCAATCCGAAGTGGCAGTGCTTGCTGGCATAGCCCGTAAAACTGTTATGAATGCAGAAAAAGGAAAAGTGCAACTCGATATCATGATTGCAATATTAATGGCATTAGACCTAGCAGATCAGTTAGACCTATTTCTTCCTCAACAAGAAATTTCTCCCCTACAGTTGGCCAAATTGCAAGGCAAGAAAAGACAGAGAGCTTCGGGGCAACGCAGCAATAAAGATGAGGAGCCCTCTGAATGGTAATGGAAGTCATTAAAATAACTTACCAAGATGAAGTGGTTGGCGCCGTTAGTTTTGACACAGAGAAAGGGGGCGGATCATTTGAATACGCTCCTAGCTTCGTAAAAAATGGCATCGAACTATCCCCAATCAAAATGCCATTATCAGGTAGAATTTATAGCTTTCCTGAGCTAGATTTCAATACTTTTAAAGGTCTGCCTGGATTAATTGCGGATTCATTGCCTGATGATTTTGGTAACGCGGTTCTCAACGCGTGGGTTGCCGGACAAGGTCGTTCACCGAGCGAAATTACGCCGTTACAACGCCTTCAATATACGGGCAAGCGTGGCATGGGAGCATTGGAATATGCTCCGGCTACACAGTTGCGAAGTTTAAATGCTTCACAACCTGTACAAATCCAATCGCTCGTTTCAATTGCACAGGAAATATTAGATTCACGAGGTGGTTTTGCAGTAAAACTAAAACAAAATGGCCAAGATGATCGGGAAGCAATGATCTCTTTATTATCTGTTGGTATGAGTGCAGGTGGAGCACGACCGAAAGCGGTATTGGCATTTAATGAAGATTTTACTCAAGTTCGCTCTGGGCAAGCCAATGTCCCAATAGGTTTTACTCATTATCTGATGAAATTTGATGGCGTAAGTGAGCATAACAAAAATCAAGAAACCTTCGGAGATCCATTGGGTTATGGTGCAATGGAATTTGTTTATCATTTGATGGCTCAGAAATGTGATGTCGATATGATGCCATGCCACTTGCTTCACGAAGGCCATCGAAGGCACTTTATTACACAGCGCTTTGATCGAATTATAAATAGAAAGGTGCATGTACAAACACTTAATGGTATTGCACACGTTGACTATAAAAAGCCTGGCTCATTCTCTTACGCCGAGTTATTTGGCATAGCCAGACAACTGAAGCTTTCTGCTCTTGAAGCCGAGCAACTTTTCAAACGCATGACATTCAATATCATTGCGCGAAATCATGACGACCATTCAAAGAACTTTGCTTTCATTCTGAAAAAAAAGAAGTGGAGTCTCGCGCCAGCTTATGATTTAGCCTATAGCTACAAACCAGGGAGTAAATGGGTCAATAGTCATTGGATGAGTTTGAATGGTAAAAGAGATAGCTTTACACGGAGTGATTTCTATAGCTTAGAAAAACTAAGCCCGATTTTTAGCAAAAGAAAGATTGACGATATTATTGATACGACTATTGAGCACGTATCAAGTTGGCCACAACTTGCACAGGAATGGGGGGTACCAAAAACATTGATAGAGGAAATACAAGCAAACTTGCGCCTCAACATTAAATAATATCAATCGGAGTAAATAGCTGATCTATTTTGCTGGTTAAAGTAACTTACTTTTTTGTTGTAAGTTTCGTAAAGGGATCAACCATTTACCTCAACTTATGCCTCAAATTAAGCCATTTTTCCTGTGCAAAATTTAGATCACATACTTAATCCGAATAAAGCCCCAATGCTGTAGAGGCTGAAAGAATTGCCAGATTCAGTCTGAGCTAACGCAGTTTATAAAATGGCTATAAAAAAACCTCAGATGATTACTCACCTGAGGTTTTTTTATCAACGGATTAATAAGCTACTTTATATAATGTATTGGCTCATTAAATCGCTATTAGAATGCGTAACTTGCACCAAGTACGATAACGTTGTTGTTTGCGCCTGGGTTGACGTCAGCAGCATCAGCTTGGTTACGGTACTCTAGGTAAGGTTGTACACCTTCACGAGTCCATGTTGCACGAACTTCATGCTCAAATGTGTTGCTCTTGTTGTCCGCTTCATTGATGTAGTAAACATTGTTGTAAGCTACTTGAACAGGCATTTCTTGGAATTGGTATGCAATTCTGTTATCAAAACGTAGTTGATCGTTTGTGTTGTCTTGATCGCCTACTTTATTGCTGCCATCAGCAATTTGGTAACGAGTTCGGTTAGAAATAGAAACACCTTTCAACATGCCATCATTGAAGTTGTAACCGATTTTTGCGTATGGGCGGTATTGAATGGTATCACCATTATGTAGTAAGTGTTGGTAACCACCACCTATCCAAAGACTTTCTGTGATATCGAAAGCTTGATCAACACCGATTGTAGTATATGCGGAGTTGCTGTAGTAGCTGTCGTCACCTTCTTCATCTGTTTTACCAAGTTGAATACCGTCAAACTCAACGTATACTGTTGTGCCAGTAGCAAAGGTGTGCCCAGCTTCAATTGTTGATGTGACATCAGATCCATTGAAATCTTGGCGAGAGTGGTTTTGTACATTACCAGTGATGTATGAAGATGTTGTGCCTTGAGGTGTGTAAGGTACTTCGGCTTCTGCTTCGCCTTCAGCAAAAGCAAGAGATGAACATAAAATAGTAGAAATTGCGATAGAAAGATTGAATTTTTTCATAGTTGTGAGCCTGTTGAGTTGTTAATAATTCATAGTTATCGTTCTCTCCTTGTTTATCCATAATGGTGAATCTCATATTCACTAGCTCAATCTTATTAATATATCCATTTCCTGATTGATGGCGCTAATATAAATGGACTAAATAAGCAGATCAAGGGCATAATGTTAGGGAAAACCAAACAATGTGGGAATGTCTATGCCATCAATCAGCCAAATTAATGCATTTATTGCAGTTTACGAATTAGGTGGATATAGCGCAGCTGCTCGTCAGTTAAACAGGGGAGAACGACGGTCAGAGAGTTGCTTTTAACCTTAGAAGAGCAGATGCATGTTACCCTTTTTAAGGTCGATAAAAAAAACGTCGTACCTACCAAGAAAGCTGATAATCTCTACTTTCATGCGAAACTTTTACAGTCTCAATTGGTGTTTTTTGATGAACTCACTTCGGCGGTTGAAATAGAGCAAGAAGGCCAAATCACACTCTATTATGATGCTATGCTACCTATTCAATTTATGGGGGCGTTGAGTCAGCTAATGCAGCAAAAATTTAGTAAATTAAATTTAGTTTGGAAAGCTCTGAGCTGGAGTGAATCACTGGAAAACGTTTCTGAAAATGTGAGTGATGTCGCGTTTTTTACAACGGCTAAGCGTCAGTTTCCCAATGTCAAAATAGACGCCTGTATATTGGGAGCTATTAAATTAGGAATTTATGCTGGTAAAGAATCACCATTATTAGTTAAAGATTCAGTTTCTCGCCTTGATTTGCGCACCAATAGACAGATTATTACCCACAGTTTTTTAGACTCTCGTATCAATGATTATTTACGTTATGCCGCCCACTATATTGCCGTTGATAATAATAAAGATGTCTGTGAATTATTGGAACAAGGGGGGTGGGCGATATTACCTGAATATTATGCGCGCGAAGCGTTACAAGCAGATAAAATAGCTCCTTTAAAAGTAGATTTTGTATGGAATGATTTGCATCTTAATTTTGCGGCTTTCCATAATAAAAATGCCCATCAATCACCGACTATCGAGTATTTGTTATCACTTTTACCTGCTTTATCTAAAACATACTTTTAGATTGGATATTGTCTATTGATAGTAGAGCAGACTTGATTTGACAGTTACCCATTTTGTAATGGTGACTGTTAGTTTAGATTTGAGTTAAATTCGACCGTTTAATCACAATTAACCGGTCGAAGGTGCATGGTATAAAATTTTTACTGCCCAGTGTTACAGTGCTTTTTCAAACAAAGTTTGAATATCTTGCTCTGTTGGCACTCTTGGATTTCCGCCTAAACAAGGATTATCATCGCCTTATCAATCCAGCTGGTAATATCCTCACTCGTAATACCCAGTTCTTTGAATCCCGCAGGAATTGCAACTGTATTACTTAATCTTTGAATGAGTAATACCGCCAAGTCGGCTGCATCACTATCATTTAACTTGCTCGTGTCACCACCGAGAGCTTCGGCAACAGCACGAAATCGTTCTGGATTTTTCTCGGCATTATATTCACAAACGATAGGCAATAATATTGCGTTACATACTCCATGAGGCAAATTATGCGTTGCACCAGGTTGATGTGCCATTGCATGTACTAATCCAAGTCCTGCGCTGTTAAACGCCATGCCTGCAAGATATTGTGCACATGCTAGCTTTTCTCTCGCTTCTAAATTTTGTCCATCAGAGACGGCTTTAGGTAACCAGATATTAATCAGCTTAATAGCTTCAAGTGCCGTAGGCTCGGTTAAAGCATGAGCACTAGGGGTGACATAGGCTTCAATGGCATGAGTTAATGCATCCATACCCGTTGCAGCGGTAACATGAGCTGGCAAACCTAGCATCAAAGTGGGATCGTTGACAGCGATATCAGGTATTTGCTTATCATCAATGATCACCATTTTAACTCGATTCTTAGTATCTGTAATAACAGAGTTAGATGTCATTTCAGCTGCAGTTCCAGATGTTGTATTGATAGCAACAAAAAAGTCACCGGGATATTTCACCTTTTCAATACCGTTAAAATCTTGAATATTACCTTCGTTTGAGGTGATAATTCTAATCGCTTTTGCACAATCAATTGGACTGCCGCCCCCCACGGCGATAAAACTATCACACGCTTCTTGTAAATATATATCTTTACCTCGATTGACCATATCAACCGTCGGATTAGGAGTTACTTCATCAAATAAAACATAATCAAGTTGCTGATTTTTCAGTGATGCAAATAGCTCATCGAGTACTCCTAGTTGTATTAAATTTCTATCTGTCACCAATAAGGCTTTTTTACTGCCCATTGCTTTTAATCGGATAATGCTATCACCCGTTGCTCCGACACCTGTCAGGCTCAGTTTTGGCATTTTTAATGCGAAAGACATAATAACTCCTATTTATTTTAAAGGTTGAATGTTTGTTTTAAATCCAATAAATCAGCACCACTTACGCCTTCAGGAATAAATCCACTGGCTAGGCAGCCGAGAAATAATTTCGCTCCCTTATTCGCAACATCGATATAATCAAATGCCTCTAACGCATCTTTACCTGTTGCCACTGCACCATGTTTTTCCCAAATGGCGACATCATATTGCATAAGCTTCTCAGTTGTCCCCTTGGCCAATTTTTGACTTCCTGGCATACAGTAAGGAACAATACCAATTCCACGAGGTACAAATGCTCTGACTTCAGGGATCATTTGCCAACACATTTGTGTATACATCATTTCATCATGAGCATATTCGGGATGATGGGAAAGCATGATCAGTTCTATCGGATGTGTATGGATAACGCAGCGATCTAAACTCCCCATCTTTTGTTTCGCCATAATAATTTCAACATGAGAAATAAATTCACTAGTCGGCGCATAATTATCTACTCCCCGCCCCCCCAAAGAACATGATAACCATTAGCTTGATCATCGATTCTCAAAACACAGCCAGCATCCTGTGGAGTTTTTAAATCGCGAATACGCTCTCCTGTGCCCTTAACAAAGAAAATATGCCCAGCACTTTCCTTGGGGAAAGCAAACTCGCCGACGGACTTTAGAAAACAGTGCGGATAAGCCGATAAATCACTCGGTACTTCGCCAAATATCTCAGTGAGATCAACTGAAATATTACCACCATTACGCTCGGCCCATTCTCGTTGCCAGAGGTATTGACCCGCTTCAGAAACTTTGGATATTTGTTCAACAACAAGACTATTTAAGGTTACTTTAGTCATAATATTCTCACATAATTAATTAAATTTTAGGCGTAACTATCCTCAATCCAGGTGCAAAAAATAGATTAAAAATAGGGGGTGTTACTTCATATAAAAGACTGAACGCATCATTGTCATCATCGGCGAATTATCGGGGTTGGTTTTCATTATATCTTTCATATAACGCCACCATTTTTGACAAACATCCGTATTGGCCAAATCACTCCACACTTTTTCATTTTTGATTTCTACGTAAGCAAATAGTTGATTACTATTTTTATCTAAAAAAATGGAGTAGTTGCGACCACCGTGCTGTTTTAATAACTTAAGCAACTCCGGCCATATTTCATCGTGGCGACGCTCATATTCCTGTGCACAGTTGGGCAATAAATACATGATCAATCCTATTCTTATAAATTCATTGTTCATCGGAACTCTCCTTAGCACCTTTATTTTGCTTTCGCAGCCAGTAAACGTTTAAATAAACCAGGCAAAGCAATAACGCTAATGAGCATTAACCCAATAATAATTGACATCACTATTCCTGGTACATTTAATAAGCCCAATCCAACCGTGACCAATCCCATTAAGAAAATAGCAATGACAACACCGCCAATACCGCCAGAGCCACCGAGAATGCTCACCCCACCTAAAACAACCATGGTGATGATGCTTAACTCCCAACCAAGGGCAATAGTCGGCCGCGTACTGCCTAATCTTGACGTCAACATAATAGAAGCGACACCACAGAATAAGCCCACTAGCGTGAATAAGATCAGCTTATGACGAGCAACATTTATACCCGTATAAAAAGCAGCAACAGGGTTCTGGCCTATGGCATAGGTTTGTCGGCCAAAATTGCTTTTATGTAACAATATATAAAAGATCACAGCCAAAATAACAAAAGTGACAAATTCAAAGCTAAACAAAGAAAAAGCATATCCTTGGCCAAAATAAGCAAATGATTCAGGATAGTTATGCAGAGATTGATCACCAAGTAAGATGTAAGAGATGCCTCTAAAAAGACTCATTGTCCCTATCGTTACAACAATAGACGGTATTTGTAATTGAGTCACAAGCAATCCATTGAACAAACCACATAATGTACCAACGGCCATTCCGGCTAAACAAATCAATTCAATGCCGGCGCCTGTTTCTGCGGTAAATCCCATGGCAACAGAGCTAAGGGCAATAATAGAAGCGACGGAAATATCTATTTCTCTGACAATAATCACTAATGCCAAAGGCAGTGCGATGATTGCTTTCTCCGTAAAATTAAAGGAAGCATCCGAAAGAGACCATGGATCCAAAAAGTATGGCGATGCAAAACAGTTGATAATGAAAACCAACACTGTTGCTAATAATAGGAACGCTTCCCAAGTCAATAGCCACCGAGGTAAAGCTCTTTTGGGGGATGAAGGGTTAACCATGCAAATTTTATCTACGTTTTCCATTTTATTTCTCCAGAACTTATTTCTAAGATGCATTTGCCACTGCTTTTCTCAATATGATCCGCCCTAGCTTTCGTTCGGAACGAGAGTTTGCAATAACAGCAATAATAATAACTGAACCTGATATTGCCATTTGCCAGAATGGGGATATTCCGATTACTGGTAATGCATTATTAATCACACCAAGAAAAAGGGCGCCCAAAACACAGCCGAAGACAGTCCCAGTTCCTCCTGCGATACTCACGCCCCCTATAACACATGCAGCAATAACTTGGAGCTCAAAACCATTGGCGATATCAACATATGCAACCGCATATCGCGATATCCATAGGTAGCTTGCTATACCAGCTAATAAACCTGATAGGGTGAAACTTATAAACTGTTTTTTACCGACATCAACTCCAATATAATAGGCAGCTGTGGGACTGTTGCCTGCCGCATATATTTTTCGACCGAGAGGATGATGACGAGTAAAATAATAGAAAGCGATAATGACCATGATCGAACACCAGCTTAATATAGGAAGCCCTAAAAAAATGGTTCTGGGTATTGCTAAAAACATCTCACTCATTTGATGCGCATTTATCCATTCTCCATTACTTAATAGAAAGACAGTGCCGCGATAAATACTCATTGTTCCAAGCGTAACTACAATCGCAGGTATATTTAATTTCCAGACAAGCAGGCCATTAATCATCCCTAACAATGTCCCTAGTGCAGCACCGATTAAAATGATAATAGGGACAGGAATATCTGGATAGGTGCTATTAATCGTAGCAACAACCATCCCCGTCAATGCGACATTTGCAGCAACTGACAAGTCAATACAACGCGTAATAATTACGAGCATTTGACCTAGTGCCAGTATTATTAATATTGATGTGTCGTTATAGACAGAAAATAAATTTCCTACAGCAACAAAGTCGGGTACAGCGAATCCAATTAGCATAATCATGACTAATATCAAGCATGCCAATTGATATTCCCGATTCTTTAGTAAATTTTTCATTGCTCACCTCCAGCTAAACCTGTTGCAGCACTCACTATTTTTTCAGCAGTAAAGTTTTTTCGTTCGAATTCAGCAGCCATTAACCCTTCGCGCATAACAATAATTCGATCCGACATCCCCATCACTTCGGGTAATTCAGAGGAAATCATAATTACAGCTAAGCCATCACTCGTTAGTTCTGACATAAATTCATGTACTGCAGCCTTGGAACCTATATCAATGCCTTTTGTAGGCTCATCTAATATGATGACTTTAGGCTTCGTCGCTAACCATTTACCTATAACAACTTTCTGTTGATTACCACCCGATAAATTTGCAACTTTTTCATGCCAGTTAGGGGCTTTAACATGTAAACGTTTTGCGTACTCATCAGCCAGCACATACTCTGATTTGTCATTAAGGAAGCCGCTGGGGTTGATTTTTTTTAACTGCGGTAAGGCAATATTTTGATAGATTGGAAATTCTAGAATCGCACCTTGACTTTGGCGCTCTTCGGGGACATAGACTATTCCCGCTTCAATAGCAGCTTTTGGCGATTTAAGTAAAATGGGTTGCTGTGCTATTTTTATTTGTCCGGAAGCGTTCTTGGTAACTCCAAACAAAGCTTGCATTAACTCGGTACGCCCAGCCCCAACCAACCCATAAAATCCTAATATTTCGCCTTGATGTAACTCAAAATTAATGTCATCAAATTCAGTTGGATGGCTAAAATTATGCACCTCAAGAATTTTTTCCCCTAATTTTACACTCGACTTAGGGTAAGCATTCTCAATGGTTCGTCCAACCATCATCGTAACCAAGTCTGATTCTTCGATCTCATCTATTTTCCCATCTCCAACATAGCAACCATCTCGAAACACTGTAAATCGATCTGCGATAGTGAATATTTCATCAAATTTATGACTAATAAACAGGATCGCACAGCCCTTATCTTTTAGTTTTCTAACAATTTTATAGAAATCATCTATTTCACGGTGAGATAATGCTGCAGTGGGTTCATCTAAAATAACAACACGGGCATCGAATGATAAGGCGCGCGCTATTGCAACCATATGCCGTTGCCCAATACTTAATTCTTTAAGTATTGTTTTAGGGGCAAGAGGTGCATCAATTTCATTGAGAATTCTGACTGATTCTTGCTCCATTTTTTTCCAATTTAATCGACCTGATGGATGCAAAATCAAATGCCCAGCAAAAATATTTTCAGCAACACTGAGCTCATCAAACAATACTGTTTCCTGATGAATTGCTGTTATACCAAGTTTACGGGCATCATCTGGAGTGACTAAATTAATTTCTTCTGTATCTAACCATACCTTCCCTGCAGTTGGTTGATAGATTCCAGTCATTACTTTTACTAATGTTGACTTGCCGGCCCCATTTTCACCGACTAATGCAGTAACCTCTCCTGAATAAAGCTCGAGTTTAACGTTATCTAACGCCTTTACACCGGGGAAGTGTTTACAGATCCCATCAAGGAACAAAATAGGCTTAACTTCTGACATAATATTATCTTCTATAGTAATAATAGATTGAGAACCGGTGCCTCAAGGCAAGTCAACACCGGCATCGTTGTTACCTAAATAATCTAGAAAATTTTCGCAAACTTATGAACATTATTACTATCATAAATAAAGGGTTCAGCCATTGCAGCGTTGCCATTGGCGTCAAGTTTAGCAACTCCCATTCGGCCCATATTAACTTCTGTTTCAGTCGCATTATTTTTAACAAGATTATAAGCAATCACCGTGGCCGCATACCCTAAATCAATTGGGTTCCAGATCGCGAAGCTTTTCACCGCACCTGAATCTACATGACCAGCCAATTCAGAAGGAAGCCCTAATCCAGTAACAAATACTTTGCCCGTTTTGCCCATATCACTGACCGCTTGGGCGGCTGCAACAATCCCCACAGAAGTTGGTGCTACAATTACTTTTAAATTAGGATAAGATTTTATTAACCCTTGAGTTTCACGGTAGCTTTTATCAGCAAGATCATCTCCATATACTGTTGCAACAAGGTTTAAACCTTTATATTGAGGCAACATTTTTTTCATTTCATCAATCCATATATTCTGATTTGTTGCAGTAGGAGAGGCACTTAAAATGGCAAAATCACCACCTTCACTACCCGTTTCTTTTATTGCGACGGCCGCTAAATCTAAGTTTATTTTTCCGATTAATTCATTGCTAGATGGGTTTAAGTGGACAGCCCGCCCCGGTGCAGCAACTCCAGAATCAAATGAAACAACCTTAATGCCACGTTGTTGGGCTTTTTTAAGAATAGGCACTAGCGCATCTGTATCATTAGCTGAAATAGCGATAGCATCAACACGTTGTGAAATTAACGAACTAATAATTTCAATTTGCCCTTCCGCTGTTGGTGTCACCGGACCTGTATAGATAATTTCAACATCGCCAAGCTCTTTTGCAGCCTCTTGAGCGCCATCATTAGCCGCTTCAAAAAAACCTATTCCAAGTGCTTTTACGACGAGAGCAACACGTACCGACTCCGCTTGCACAACACCGCTAATAATAATGCTTAATACAATAATTACTGATTTAAGTGCTTTATTAATTTTCATATTCGTAAACTCCATTTATAGATTTATTGTTTGACGTAATACTTATTTCATTGACATTGCTTATGATCTCAATTGTTACCTGGTTACTGCCTTTAACGATTTAATAAGACATCTTTTTCATAACACTTTACTTGTTCAAGCCAATCTATACCCACGGGCACATTTTGTTGCATGCAGTAATAGTCCCAAACGGCCGCCCAAGGTGCAGACTTAGTTTCCTCTAGAAGTGCGAGTCGACTAGTGTAATCACCACTAATTTCTACTTTTTTAAGCAGTTCAATCGGTTCTAATAGCGCCTTTAGCAAGGCTTTCCGCATATTCCGAGTTCCAATGACCCATGCGGCAATTCGATTAATTGATGCATCAAAAAAATCCAAGCCAATGGTGACGCGATCGAGAAGATCATGGCGAATTATTTCACTAGCAATAGCCTGTGTTTCATCATCCAACATAACAACATGGTCACTGTCCCAACGAATTGGACGGCTTACATGCAATAACATTTCATTGACATATAGTGAAGCAGATGAAATTTTATCTGAGACAACTTCCGTGGGGTGAAAATGTCCGGCATCCATGCATAATGCAATACCTCGAGTTGCCGCGTACCCAAAATAAAATTCATTTGATCCTGCGGTGTAAGCTTCAGTCCCGATACCAAATAATTTAGACTCAACAGCATCCTTATGAAATTCAGGCGATAACTTCTCTTCTATTATTTGATCTAAAGAATCCATTAATCTTTGACGTGGCGCTAATCGGTCAGCAGGTACATCTTTGTAGCCATCTGGAATCCAAATATTCATCATTGATGGTGTGCCTAGCTCTTTACCAAAATATTCGGAAACTTTTCTACTTGCTTTACAATGCTCTATCCAAAAATCTCGAATTTCTTTGTTTGGATTAGTTAATGTAAGATTGTCTGCACTTAAAGGATGTGAAAAACACGATGGATTGAAGTCTAGGCCCACTTTATTTCTTTTTGCCCATAGGACCCAATTACTAAAATGCTCAGGACGAATTTTATCTCGATCTACTTTTTCATCTGATTCGAGATAAATAGCATGTAGATTTAAACGAAGTGTTCCCGGAATCATTGTCATCGCTTCAGAAATATCATCACGAAGCTGAGATGGCGTTGTTGCCTTGCCAGGATAATTACCCGTAGTTTGAATTCCACCGGTTAATTGCCCATCTGGATTTTCAAAACCGGATACATCATCCCCCTGCCAACAATGCATTGAGATAGGGATTGTATTGACTATCGCTAACGCTTTATCGACGTCAATGCCTAAATCCATATATTGCTGCTTGGCAATCTTAAATGCATTTTCAATATTGTCATTTTTATTCATAATGTGCCTCTTTAAACTATAAGGTATCGCATAATTTGTGATAGCGAACCGATTGATCATCAAATGAATTTGACGAATTTGCTTTGTATATAGATATATCAAATGAATTGTTGATTAATTTTCTCGCTGCTGAGACATCTTCAATTGCACTGATGGCAATCAATTGACCACAAATATTCCCGATTGCAGATGCCTCTATTGGTCCTGCCCATATATCGCAATTACATGCATCAGCGCATAGTTGATTAAGAAGTGAATTTTGACAGCCACCGCCAACGATATGGATCCCAGTTAATACATTACCAGAGAGCTCATTTAACGCTTGCCAAACTGAGCGATATTGCATTGCTAGACTTTCCATCGCACAACGAGTAAGTTCGCCAGGAGATACTGGGATAGGCTGCCCTGTTTTTTGGCAGAATAACTGTATGGATTCAACCATTGAGTGAGGATTTAAAAAACTTAAATCATCTGGATTAATTAAACTCATAAAAGGAGTAGACTGCCTTGCAAACTCTACTAATTCAGCAAACTGTATTGTTTTAACTCTTTTTGAATCCCTTGAATAAGCCAAAGCCCCATAATATTTTTTAATACACGAAATTTTCCCTCTACCCCTCCTTCATTCGTTATATTAAAGTCCTGCGCATTTTTTGAAACAATAGCTTGATCACTTTCTATCCCCATCAACGACCACGTTCCTGAACTAAGATACGCCACATTCTTTTCTACTTTCGGGACTGCTAACACTGCAGCAGCGGTATCATGGCTGGTGATCGATGCGAATGGGATAACTTGATTTGTCATTTCATGAGAATAGGTGCCAATGATTCTATTTGGTTTAGATATAGGTAGTAACCATTGTGAAGGTAAGGAGAGTTTATGTAATAACTCTTCATCCCATTGCATCGTTTGGCAATTGACCATTTGAGATGTAGTCGCATTGGTATATTCGCAATTCAGAGTGCCTGTCAAACGGAACCCTAAATAATCAGGAATGAACAGCAAGTGTTTTACACTGTTTAACCAACAAGGGTTCTGCTTCTTAAGTGCAATAAGTTGGTAAATAGTGTTAAAAGGAAGAAATTGAATACCGGTAATTTTATATAAATAATCTTTGCCAAGTTGCGCTATGGTTTTATCCATCAAACCAGTTGTACGTGGATCTCGATAAGTAACAGAATCGCCTAATTTTAGGCCATCTTTGTCGATCAAGACAAAATCAACTCCCCAGCTATCAATCGCCATACAATCAGGGGTAATACCCGCGGCAATGATTCTATCTATACCTTCTTTTATTTCAGTAATTAAATAGTCTGTATCCCAACATAGAAAATCATTGCGTATGACATTTATATTTTCGAATCTATGGAACTCCTTTAAGATCAATTTATTATCTTTATAGAGCCCATGTATGACTCGGCCACTTCCAGCTCCGAGATCGATAGCAATAACACTTTTCATCATTTAATCACTCCTAAACCGATAGAGTGATATTAGTTATAAACAATAATGACAACCTTCATTATTTTTCAGAATAATATGAATCACATGTTATTTTTTAAAGATTCTCTTTATAGACCTCACAAAAAAAGATTTATCGCAAATCTTTTCAAAGAATGTTGTATACATTTATCTGTGGTGATTTAAAAAAAAACTAAAAATTATCGTTTTTGCTAACTAAACGGACGCCTTAGAATGATACGCCTTAACTCTTGTGATTTTTTTCTTGATTCCCAGACCGCAGTAACGACCGAATTACGTGAGCCACAACTTCCATATCCTGAACATAGCCATGATTTTGAGGAAATTGTTATCGTATCGAAGGGGCAAGGAATACATGTTTTAAATGATATTCCAACACCAGTTAGTCAAAATTTTGTTTGTTTTATAAACTCTCACGATAGGCATGCATTTCAAAGCGTTAACAATCTACATCTAAGCAATATTCTGTATTTACGAGATAAATTAAACGAAAGTATTAATTTAACTTCCTTTTTACCTGATGAAGATGGTCTACTTAAGGGGTATTTTGTTAATGATTCAGCTTTGACTACAATCGCGGCATTAATTAAAAGACTGGATGCCGAATCGCATAAAGGAACACACGATGCAAAATTAATGTGTCATGCTATTTTTCAAGAAATAATTATTGAACTCTGGCGAGGGAAAATAACAGACCATCAAAAATTAACTGAAAATGAGCGAATCGTGCTTGCTATTCAAATCATGAATAACCAGTCACATGAAAATTTGACTATAGATAGTGTTGCTGAGCGAGTAAAACTTTCATCGAGAAGATTGAGCGCCTCTATCAAAAAGCACACCAATAAGTCTTTTAATCAATACTTACATCAAATACGTATTAGAAATGCCATCCATCTTTTAATACATTCTGATATTTGTATTACAGATATCGCCTACCGTATCGGCTATTCGGACAGCAATTATTTTAGTTCAATGTTCAAAGAGATAATGGAACAACCGCCTAGTCATTACAGAAATAATAATGAAAAAAACTAGGGGGAGGATCTGTTAACTGGCTATGTCATAGTTCTCTTTTTTTGCTTTTTTGATAATATGTTCTGGCATTTTTTCAGCTAACACTGAGAGTAATTGTTTAGCTTGCTGCTGCAACTTCTTATCGGCAATAACGCTATGGTATAGCGCTCTATAGGCATCCATATAATCGACTGGGCTACCATAACCTTCATTTAAAAGACGTACGTAATTTACCTTCGCTTTTAAAAAGCCCTGTAGTGCCGCTTCTCGATAGTAAATAAGGGCACAATCTTTATCCTTTTTAACCAGAGTTCCCTTTTCATAATAGCGGCCTAATTGTTCTATTGCTGCTAACAGTCCCTGCTTAGCTGATTGTTTGATGTAGTACATGCCTAGCGTCGCATCTCGCTCTACACAGACTCCCCATGCCAGCATATCGCCCCATAAATAGGTATAGGAGGGTTCATGTACTTTTATTGCGTGTGCTTTGATATCTTCGACTAATTGACAGTCATCGGCTTTTACGCGTTGTAAATGTAGGTTTGCGTCGATTAAATTGTTCAGCTCATCCTGTGAATACAATTGCACTACTTCATATGCTGCACTGACATAGGGTGGAAATAGAAATGTAATTAATAGAAAAAATAAAGCTTTCATCGCGAACAGTCCCTGAACTCAGTAATATTCCTATATTATCGGCAGGAAATTAAAATAATTAACTTTTATTTTAGGAAAAGAGTAAAAAGCGCTTATTAACAAGAGCGCTTTTTAGCTAATTGAAGCGACTATGGGGTATTTTACGCGAGAAAGTTTTTTAGATCCCGCTACCTTGATCTTCGGTTTGTTCTTCGTGTAGTCCACATTCTCGTTTAAGACCAAAAAAGCGCGTATCCTCTTCACTTAATCCTGCTTCGAGTGGGCGTGAGGTTTGTACATCACCAACGGACACGTAGCCTTGTTCCCATAGTGGGTGATATTCAAATCATTCTCTTTCAGGTAATAAAAGACATCTTTATTACTCCAATCGATAATGGGTAAAAATTTAAAGCAGCCATTTTGTATGCTTAAAACAGGTAACTGTTCACGGCTAGAGGCCTGTGAACGACGTAAACCTGAACACCATGTTTGTGCATTTAGTTCTTTCAATGCGCGTTGCATCGGCTCAACTTTATTGATCAAATTGTACTTGGTCAGACCCTCAACACCTTGTTCCCATAATTTGCCATAGCGAGCTTCCTGCCAAGCATTGCTATGGCGTGCACTATAGACTTTAAGGTTTAAGTTGAGTTGTTCGGTCAACTTATCAATAAACTGATAGGTTTCAGGGAACAGATAGCCGGTATCCGTTAAGATAATCGGCGTATCGGCCTTTATTTTCGTCACCAGATGTAAGCAGACTGCAGCTTGAATACCAAAACTTGATGAGAGAACAAACTCATCGGGTAAATTATCTAGCGCCCATTGAATGCGTTGCTCTGCGTTCATTGATTCTAATTGTACATTGACCTCTGCTAATGTTTCTGTACGTTGCTGTTTGTCTAATGCAAGTAAAGATTGCAGATCGAACTGCTTAGTTTCACTACTGTTATTCTTGATCATGAAAATCCCTAGAAGCGATAATCACTTCGGAAACGATACCTGCGCGTATAGCGAAATCACCAAAACATTCACCATTATTACGCTCTGCTGCCCAGCGGCCGATTAACTCATCTAATGTCGCCAGGATGGTTGCTTCGTCGATATTTTCTTTATGCATTTTTGGCAAACGCGTACCGTTGGTATTGCCACCTAGATAAAGATTGTAACGACCTGGTGCTTTACCAACTAAACCAATTTCAGCGAGCATTGAACGACCACAGCCATTAGGGCAACCGGTGATGCGTAGAATTATTTTGTCCTTGGCGATACCATGTTTGGCCAACAGCGCTTCAACGTCATCGGTTAAACCGGGTAGGTAACGCTCAGCCTCTGCCATTGCCAATGGGCAAGTAGGTAATGCAACACAGGCCATTGAGTATTTACGCTGATCCGTTGTACCGTCATCAATCAAACCACACTCACGTGCCATTTTCTCAATCAGCTCTTTTTGTGACTCTTCAACTTCAGCAATCACTAAGTTTTGGTTAGCTGTCATGCGGAAAGTACCGGTGTGTACTTGAGCAATCTTGTTTAAGCCCGATTTTAATGGTTTGCCGACAAAATCAAGAATACGTCCATTTTCAATAAATACAGTTAAATGCCATTTATTATCAATACCCTTAACCCAACCGATACGATCGCCTCGATCGGTAAATTCATATTTACCCGGTGCGGCAAAGGTAATGCCTGAACGTTTTTCAACTTCTACTTTAAAGGTTTCAACACCATGTGTTTCTAAAGTGTATTTAACTCGTGCATGTGAACGGCTAACTCGACCACCTAAGTCGCGTTGCGTCGTCACTACCGCTTCCGCTACAGGGATCACTTTATCTACGGGAATGAAACCAAAATCATCACCTAAGCGAGGGAAAGTGGTTTTATCACCATGGGTCATGCCAAGTCCCGCACCGACAATGACGTTGTAACCAATAATTTTTTCATTTTCGATAATGGCAACAAAGTTAAGATCATTCGCATGAATATCCACATCGTTATAAGGAGGCAGTGCTACCGCTATTTTAAATTTACGAGGCAAGAAAGTTTCGCCGTAAATTGGCTCGTCTTCAGTTTCTAATACTTTTTCACCATCTAACCAAATTTCAGCATAAGCATTACTTTTTGGTAAAAAGTGTTCACTAATCTGTTTTGATAACGTGTAAACTTCACTGTGTAGTGCTGATTGTTCCGGATTTGAGGTACAAATCGTGTTACGATTTACGTCACCTGCGGTAAAAATAGCGTCTATATTGGCTTTAAATTTCAGCTCTTGAAATACCGATTTTAGATTACGTTTAAAAATCCCATGATATTGGAAAGTCTGTCGTGTGGTAATACGAATACTACCCGCATCGGTCAGTTCAGAGGCGATGCGATCTATCTCAAGCCATTGTTGCGGCGTAACAACCCCACCAGGTAAACGAGCGCGTAACAGGAATGAATATAAAGGTTCTAATTTCTGTTTTTTACGCTCAGCCCGGAAATCACGGTGATCCTGTTGGTATAAACCGTGGAATTTCACCAGCTGCACTTCATCGGAAGGAAACGAACCCGTTGTGTTATCGTTTAGCCCTTCAACTAATTTACCGCGAAGAAAATTACTTTCAATTTTAATGCGTTCGTTATCGTGTAATTTTTGGCTCATTAGTAAACATCCCTTTGGTAACGTTTTGCTTTACGTAATTCATTTAATTGTTGTTCTGCTTGCTCAGCGTTAATATTGCCTTGCTCGCTGATGATCTCTATTAATGCAGTGTGCACATCTTTAGCCATTCTGTTGGCATCACCACAGACATAAAAATGAGCGCCATCCTGTAACCATTGATACACTTCTGCTGCGTTCTCTCTTAAGCGGTCTTGCACATAAATTTTTTCAGCTTGGTCGCGTGAGAAGGCCAAATCTAACTTATTTAGACGCCCTGATTTTAAATGTGATTGCCACTCTGTTTGATAGAGGAAATCTTCATTGAAGGTTTGATCGCCAAATATCAGCCAATTTTTACCCGTTGCATCGCCCGCTTCACGCTCTTGCATGAAGGCTCTAAATGGTGCTATTCCCGTACCTGGACCAACCATAATCACGGCGGTATCAGGATTAGTCGGCAAACGGAAATTGTGATTTTCTTCGATAAATACTTTTACTTCGCCACCTTCTGCTAAGCGGTGATTTAAGAAACCCGATGCTGCGCCAGAGCGTGCTTCACCTTGCTCATTTTCAAATAGTACCGACCCAATAGTGAGATGTACTTCATCCTCTACTTCACTTTGGCTAGATGCAATGGAATACAAACGGGGCGATATGCGACGTAATAGAGAGATAAACTGTTCTTCGCTGATCGCTTCATTGCCTTGTTCGCTCACCACATCAATGATTTGATGGTTATTGGCAAATTCCCGTAGGGCATTTTTATCTTCAGCTAATTTCAATAGCTCACTGTTATTAGTTAGTTTGCCATAACCTTCAATAAATGCAGGGTGTGTACCCGTGAGTTCGTAATCTTCAATGAGTGCTTGTCTAAACTTCGTTAGGCGGTCATCAATGCTAATTTGTTTTTCAGCATCAACGCCCAGTTTGCCGATTAAGGTATCAACCATCACCTCATCATTTTTAAACCAGACACCTAATGCATCACCGACTGTATATGATAAATCAGACCCATCAAGATCGATTTCAATATGACGAACATCTTTAGCGGAACGATCCCCTGTTATCTTTTGGCTAACGGAGAGGGTTGCCGTAAACGGTGACTGTTTATTGTATTTATTTGCCTGAGTTGCTGTTTGAGTCGCCTGCATCGCGGTAGCAGCAACACCGCCTTTGGCAATCGTTGCTTCTATTTTATTTAGTGCAGCCTCAAACCATGACGGGGTGACTGATTCATAATCGACATCGGCATCTAAACGGTCATGGATGACTTCGCCACCTAAGGCTGTAATTCGTTGCTCAAAGTCCTTGCCTGTTTGGCAGAAAAATTCATAGCTTGAGTCACCCAAACCGAGTACTGCAAACTTAAGATTGTTCAATTTAGGGGCTTTTTTAGTTGCCAAGTATTGGTGTAGATCTATTGCATCATCGGGTGCTTCGCCTTCGCCATTGGTACTGGCAACAATCAATAGATGGGTCTCATCTTTAATATTTTTAACTTTATAATCAGCCATCGAGATGAGCTGGTTGGCAATCCCTTTGGCGCTTGCTTGTTCTGCCAGCTTTTCCGCAACGCCTTTAGCATTACCCGTTTGCGAGCCATAAAGAATGGTGAGAACTTGTCCTGAGCTTACCGTTGTTGATGCTGTTTGCGTTGCCTGTGGGCTTTGGCTGATCGCAGCTAAATAACCACTTACCCAAGCTATTTGTACAGGCTCTAAACCTGCGGTTGCTTGCTGCAGTTGAGCAAGTTGAGATTCTGATAGAGGCGAGGTAAATGCCGACAGATTATTAAGTGCCATATAAGTAATTTCCGCTATTACATAAAGATAGTGACGATATTACGCTTTGTTAATATAGTGACATAATAATAAAATTCGATGTTTTATAACAAAATAGAATTTACAACTTAGATTCGCGCTTTTATTCACTAAATTTGTTTGGCATGCTTACCGCTGTTGAGATTAGTTTCGCATGCTATTTCTGTCTGTTATATACTTTTAAATATAAAAATTAACTTGGTTAACGGGGCAATAGCCTCTATTCTTGTTTGTAATGCTGTTAGTTTTACTTTTAGTTTTAATATTATGATTTATTTAACTTTTAATGGTGGAGAACCTGATGAAATTTTTGTCCTTTAAAATAGTGTTGCTAACTTTGTTGGTCACTAATCTTTTTGCCTGTAGTCAAGAAGAAGTTATCGTTGAAGAGCCTGTTATTAGGCCTGTCAAAACTACGCTTGTCGAAGAACAATTTTTTGAAGATGGACGTAGTTTCCCTGGGCTTGTTGACGCTGTGCAAAAAGCGCAAGTATCCTTTCGGATTCCTGGTAAGTTATTAAAAATTCACGTAAAAGAAGGTGATAAGGTGGAAAAGGGGGCATTGCTTGCAGAGCTTGATCCTACCGATTATCAAATTACCTTAAATAATCGTAAAGCAATTTATAATCGCACTAAAGCTGATTTTAAACGTGGTAAAGAATTGGTTGCAGATGGTTATATTTCACGTACTCAATATGACAAAATGGAATCTGACTTTTCCTCTGCCGAAGCGGATTATAATCAAGCCAAGCAAGATATGCTTTATACTAAATTGTATGCATCCTTTGCTGGGACGATAGGTAAACGCTACGTTGATAATTTTGAAGAGGTCAGTGCAAAAGAGGAAATTTTTAATCTTAATGATGTGTCGCGAGTTGAAATTAAAATAAATATTCCAGAAAACTTACTGCAAAATCGCCAAACCACGACTGCCCATCTTCGTACTTATGCGTCGTTCGATAGTATGCCTGATAAACATTTCCCGATTAAATTAAAAGAAATGAGCACTAAGGCTGATCCGCAAACACAAACCTTTCAGGCAACTTTCTTAATGGATCAACCGAAAGAGATTAAATTGTATGCAGGGATGACCGCTAATGTTCGTATTGAAGTTGATTCAGATACAATACTAAGTAAATTTTTCCTTGTTCCGATTAGTGCCGTTAAGGGGGGGATTGACATGAATCCCGTTGTTTTTGTCGTCCAACCTGAGACAAATATGCTTAAAGAGCAAGCTGTTAAAGTTGGTAGCATGAGAGGCAGTAATATTGAAGTGACAGAGGGGGTTAATGTGGGAGACCGTATTGTTATCGCTGGCGTATCATTTATGCGTGATGGTGACAAAGTGAGCTTGATGCCTTTCGTAGAGCAAGCCGATATTATGACCGCACCATAGTTTAGAACTTATCTCAGTTAAGCCATCAAAGGCAGGAATGAAATGAATATTGCAGAGTACTCAGTCGTAAATAAAGTGGTCACTTGGTTGGTGGTCCTTATTTTAGTTGGTGGAGGGATCACCGCCTATGAAAAAATTGGTAAGCTAGAAGATCCCGCTTATACCATTAAAGAAGCAAAGGTGATAACCCTCTATCCGGGCGCCACCGCAAATGAAGTTGAATCAGAAGTGACCTTCCATGTTGAAGATGCCTTGCAGCAACTAGAGCAATTAAAACGGTTAAAAATGACCGTGAATAGACCCGGTTATTCCGAGGTATCTATCCAATTTCAAGATAAATATAAACCCGAGGATATGCCCGGTATTTATGATGAGGTGCGTCGTAAAATCACCGACATGCAGTCTAAGCTTCCTCCTGGGGCTATGAAACCGATTGTCTATGACGATTTTGCTGATGTTTATGGGTTATTTATTGCGTTAACTGGTGAAGGGTATAGCTACCGAGACCTAAAAGATTTTGCTGACCTACTTAAAAAAGAGTTAGTGTTGGTGGATGGTGTTCGTAAGGTGGTGATTGCTGGAGAGCAACACGAACAAGTTAATATCTTTTTATCACGCACTAAACTGGCTGAATTGGGACTGAACCCTCAGGAAATTGCTAACGTTTTAACGTCTCAAAATGTAGCGTCCCCCGCGGGTAACTTGCGTGTTAAAGATGATTATATTCGTATCCACCCAACCGGCGAATTTGATTCGGTGCAGGGAATTGGTGAGGTGCTTATCTCTGGTGATGGGCGACAATTAATTCGTTTAAAAGATATCGCAACCATAGAACGTAGTTACAATGATGAGCCGAAACTGCTTTATTACCGTAACGGTAAGCCTGCACTCGCCCTTGGTTTGTCAATGCAATCGGGTACGAATGTGGTTGCCGTTGGTCAGCGCATTGATCAGCGCCTTAAAGAACTCCAATCAGTTACACCGATGGGGATGCAAATAGAGGCGATTTACGATCAGCCTTCAGAGGTTGAGAATTCGGTAAATGGTTTTGTCATTAGTGTGCTACAGGCGCTGCTTATTGTAGTGGTTGTTTTATTATTCTTTATGGGAGTTCGTGTCGGTTTAATCATTGGTGCGGTACTTTTGATTACCGTTGCTGGCACTATTTGGATAATGGAAATGGCAGATATGGAGTTGCAGCGTATTTCCCTAGGGGCATTGATTATTGCCTTGGGAATGCTCGTTGACAACGCTATTGTGGTTGCTGAAGGTATGTTGGTGCGAATAAAATCAGGAATGAATGCCACTAAGGCGGCCAGCGAAACCGTAGAGCAGACTATGTGGCCATTATTAGGTGGTACTGTTATTGGTATTGTTGCCTTTTCTGGAATTGGTTTTTCTGTCAGTTCGGTCGGGGAGTTTGCGGGTAGCTTATTCTGGGTTATTTTAATCTCTTTAAGTTTATCTTGGCTGACTGCTGTAACGACCACTCCCTTGCTCTGCGCCCTGTTTATTAAGCCAGATAAAAAAGTAGAAGGTGCTAAAGAGGTTGATCCCTACGCTGGATTTTTATTCCAAGCTTATAAAAAACTGCTTTTAGTTGCATTACGCTTCCGCTGGGTAAGTGTCTCGCTAGTTGTGACGCTATTTATTGTTGCGATTATCGGATTTGGTTATGTGAAACAGGGCTTTTTTCCTGATTCAAATACACCGATGTTTTTTGTCGATATTTGGGAAGTTGAAGGTACAGACATTAAAAAAACCCGTGAAGATACCTTAAAAGTTGAACAATTTATATTACAACAGGAAGGGGTTGTCTCAACCTCCACGGTTATTGGTGGTGGATCACTTCGTTTTACTTTGGTATATGCCCCTGAGTCGCAAACAGCGGCCTATGCACAAATTATAGTAAAAACGGAAGATCGCTCGAAAATTGCAGCTATTCAGGAGAAAGTCGATGAATTTATGCGTGTCGAGTTACCTAATACCGAACCGAAGATTAAAAACCTACGGATAGGCCCCGGACGCGATTCAAAAATTGAAGCGCGTTTTTCTGGGCCAGATCAAAAAGTGCTGCGAGAGCTTTCCGATAAAGCACAAGATATTATGTTTACCGATAGTGAAGCGAAGGATATTCGTGATGACTGGCGTCAGCCTGTTAAAGTGATTCGTCCAGTTTTCAATGAACAAGTTGGCAGACAGTTAGGGATCACCAGAACAGAATTAACGGCGGCGTTAAAGCAATCTTCTGTGGGCAATAGTGTTGGGATTTTCAGAGATGGTAACCGTCTACTGGATATCGTCTTACGGTCGCCAGAAAATGAGCGAGATGATGTTGCCAAGCTAAATGATATTCAGGTTTATAGCCACATATTGCAACAAACCGTACCGGTTGGACAGGTTGTCTCTGGTTTTGAAACAGTATGGGAAAATAATATTGTGCGCAATAGAAACCGGGCTCATACCATTATTGCTTCCTGTAATCCCATTGGCGAGTTAGCTTCACCATTATTTAATCGTTTACGACCTCAAATAGAAGCTATCGATTTACCGCCAGGGTATACCCTTGAATGGGGTGGGGAATATGAAGATGGTCGAGAAGCATCTGGGCCTCTTTTCTCTGCATTGCCGGGTGGTTTCCTGTTAATGATTATTGCCACGATTTTATTATTTGGTCGTATTCGTCAACCGCTGATAATTTGGTTAGTGGTGCCAATGGCTGTCATTGGTATTACTGCAGGCTTATTAATAACAGGTGGTGCATTTGACTTTATGGCTTTACTTGGTGCGTTAAGCTTGGTCGGTTTATTGATTAAAAATGCGATTGTATTGATTGAAGAGATTGATTTGCAAAAGGAGCAGGGAAAAGAGCTGTTTCAAGCGATTGTGGAGTCTTCCGTTGCGCGTATGCGCCCCGTGATGATGGCCGCCTCGACAACCATTTTGGGGCTTATTCCGCTATTGGCTGATGTGTTTTTTGTTAATATGTCGATTGCAATTATGGCGGGACTCGGATTTGCAACGATTTTAACTTTGATCATCATTCCCGTGCTGTATGCTATTTTCTATAAAGCAAAATATAGAGAGTTAGCGTAAAGCTAAGGTGCTATTTTAAGTTGAGATAAAAGCCCCTGCATTGATTTTGTAGGGGCTTTTTTGTTTATATGGCTACTTAATGAGGGAATAGGAGTAATGGCATTAACATCACTTACGGTAAATACTCTAACCACCCGGGATTTTTAAACCATCTTTCTTGGAGCTTCTGCAGCTCACCATTACTGGTTAGGGTGATCAATTTCTCCCTTAATTTGCTCTGTAATTGTATCTCTTCTCTATTGACCGCGATAACAATCTCTTCAATCGCAAGCGGCTTTTCTAAATGCGTAAGTTTGGATGTAGTGTCTCGTAATACCGCCAAATTACAAATCGTTAAGTCAGTCATTAATGCATCGGCTTTATTGGCGTGTAAAGCAAGTATCGCATCTTCATAATGGTCGACAGTATCAATCTGTGCATCGGGAAGGCGCTCCTTGGCAAGCGCTAAGCTAGTCGATTTTTTCATGGCAAGGATACGTACGTTTTTATCATTGAAGCCCGTTGAATTTCTTATGCGCTGCAAGTTATCTTTAGTGACCAATAACGATTTTCCAGTAATTGCATAGGGGCCTATAAGGGTACTTTTGGCGCTACGTTCTTTAGAAAAGGAGAATCCTGAGATAATAACATCAATTTTATTATCCTCTAATGCCTTGATTAACTCTGCAAAGGGCATTAGTGCTATTTCTACTTGTGCGGGTATTGCGCTTGCTAATAGATCGGCTAATTCGACATCATAACCGATAATATTATTTTCATTGGTGACAAAATTAAAGGGGGGTTGTTCGCCTGACATACCTACGATTATTTTTCCTGAACTTTTTATTCGTGCAAAGGCGTTTTCTTCAGCGTGTACAATTTGGCTACAACAAAAAAGTGCTGCGGCTATTAATAAAAAAAAATGGTTGGATAGTACTCTTCGGCGCAATACGTTCATTGGATTTCCTATAATTTATGAAAGTTTATCTATAGTCAAAGTTATCTATTGGTTTTATTTTTTAATAGTATATGTGAAAGCATGTTTTTTGTCTTTTAGATTTGTTTTTGTTATCTGTGTGATTTTTAATTTTCAATAATTAATATAAAAGTATTTGATAAATAAACATATTGAACAAATTGTCGTTATGTTTTATTGTTCTTTTATTTTGTCAAATTAATGTGATGAAATGAGCGGATTATGTCGTGTTTATTTGTTATTGTATGATTTTTTATTTTATCGTTATATTAAATGCCTCCTCAATTAGAGATATTAATATACTCAAATAGTTAAGGAGCTGAACTTGCTAACATTCTTTCTTGCCGATTTTAATTTACCCTATTCCTTCGCGCTGGCGCTAGTTATTGGTATTGCTTGTCTTGAAGGTATTGGCTTGTTAATTGGTTTAAGCATTGCTGCTTTTATCGATGAGCTATTTTCTATTGATTTTAATATTGATAGTGAATTACCTACTGGTGGTTTAAGTGCAATATTAGGCTGGTTATTTCTTCATCAACTACCTCTATTAGTTTGGTTATTATTGTTTTTATGTAGCTTTGGTATGGTCGGCGTGACACTTAACTATTTGATTGTACTGCCGCTATTACTTACTGTTCCTGTAAGTATTGTGTTCGGGATACTCTTAACGCGTTTTTTAGCTAAACATATCGCTGCGATTATTCCCAATAATGAGAGTTCCGCCTCTTCCTCAAGTAGTTTTTCTGGCAAGTTAGCAACCATCACCATCGGAAAGGCATCAAAGGGCAATGCCGCTGAGGCCGTATTGCGTGATAAATATAATCAAAAGCACTATGTATTAGTTGAACCAGAGGATGAATTACAAGTATTTGAACAAGGAACTGAGGTTGTGCTCATTGAAAAACAAAAAAACAGCTGGTTAGCAATTAAGTTTAAAAGCTAATTATTTACGTATATTTTTTATTTACATATTAAAGGGTGATTAATGGAACAACTATTTGGACAAAACATGCAATTTATTTTACTGATGACAGGGATCGCCTTAATCGCATTGATTACTATCGGTCTTATCTTTGCAAAATTATATAAAAGAGCGACCAAAGAAATTGCTTTTGTGCGTACCGGGATGGGCGGTGAAAAAGTGGTAAAAGATGGTGGCGCGATTGTTTTACCTATTTTGCATGAAACGATTCCTGTGAATATGAATACCTTACGAATTGAAGTGAGCAAAATACAAAAAGATGCATTAATCACAAAAGATCGTATGCGTGTCGACGTCAAAGCGGACTTTTATCTTCGTGTAGCTCCTCATTCCGAGGGGATTTCTATGGCTGCGCAAACATTAGGTACCAGAACAATGCGAGTTGCAGAGCTAAAAGCATTGATGGAATCCAAGTTTGTGGACGTATTACGTGCCGTTGCAGCGGAGATGAGCATGATTGAAATGCACGAGCAACGCGCGGAATTTGTGCAAAAAGTACAGCACAGCGTGATGAATGACTTAGAGAAGAATGGTTTGGAATTAGAGTCGGTCTCATTAACGGGGTTTGACCAAACTGAACTGCAATTTTTCAATGAAAATAATGCTTTTGATGCCGAAGGTCGTGCGCGTTTAACCAATATTATTGAGCAAAAACGTAAAGAGACCAATGATATTCAGCAAGAAAATCGAATCTTAATTGAGCAACGAAATCTGCAAGCGGAAAAACAATCTCTAACTATTCAACAGGAGCAGCAGGAAGCGCAATTAGCTCAAGAGCAAATTCTTGAATTTAAGCGCTCTCAACAAAAAGCGGAAATTATTAAGCAGCGTGAGTTAAACCAACAGGAAGAGCGTCAAGCTGAGATTTCTAAACAGCGTACTATTCAATTAGCTGAAATTGAAAAAGCTAAGCAGATTGAAATGCATGAAATTGAGAAACATAAAACGTTAGAGCAATCACGTATTCAACAAGAACAAGATATCGAAGTGTCTGAACAAGATAAACGTATTGCTATCGCTGAAAAATCAGAAGTTGAATCTGCTGCGCGGGCAAAGGCTGCGGAAGCTGAAAAAGGAAAAGTAGAAAAAGAAGAAGCGGTTATTACTGCCAAAGAGGTCGCGCAAGCTAATCGTAGTAAAGAGATTGAAGTCATTGATGCTAAAAAAGAAGCTGAAAGAGAGGCTGTCAGTGTCACCGTCCAAGCTGAAGCTGATAAGCGCGCTGCACAAGATAGATCTGAAGCTGTATTAATTGAAGCGAGAGCATCGGCTGATGCGAAAAAATTACAGGCTGATGCAGACGAAAAAGTTTATGCCGTCGAAGCGACGGGTAAGCTCGCTTTATATGAAGCAGAAAATACACGTAGTGATGAGCAAGTTGCCTTGCAAAAATCACTCGCCATCTTGAAAGTATTGCCTGAAATTGTCGCTAATGCAGTTAAACCACTAGAAAACATAGAGGGTATTAAAATATTACAAGGTTACGGTGGCAGTGCCGCTAGCTCAGCGGGTGGGGCGATGGTTAACTCCACGTCAGGCATGGCGGAACAAATCACTAGCGCCGCGTTAAACTACCGTGCTAACGCACCATTGGTTGATGCTATGTTACGTGAATTAGGGTTGGTGAATGGTGAAACGGGATCGCTTGCTGATTTACTCAATGGTAATCATAATTTAGTACAAGAAGCGTTGGCTAATAATAAGGAAGAGGCGATAACCAGTAGTGAATTAGTCAATTAACGGTATAAAATTATGCCGATATAGATTTAGCGAAAAAACCACAGAATCAATCCTGTGGTTTTTTGTGCCGATTGAAGGCAATTATTTTTTGGTGATCATCACTTCTTCTAGTTTAAGACCCGTTAAGCCATTAATCGATCGCCACAAGTAATAAAACACACCCAATAGCATTATCATTGATGGTAGCGCAATCATCGGATAACTATATAAGGTCATCTGCCCTAACTGTTGATTAAACTCTTCGGTTCCAGCTGGGCTTGTGACTAGCCATTTAGCAAGTATGTAATTCATGGTGGCGGAAAATACAAAAGATCCTGCCACCATATAAGTCGCTTTTAATAAACGTTTTTCAAATGTAGCAGTACAGTTGTGGTCTGCTAACCGTTTTTGTATTTTTTCTACATCCATGACGTCGGGATTGAAGAGCAATGTTTTGATTAAAGGGTAAGGTGTAAAAGTAGATGCCAATACTGCGATCCCGATCAGCGCCGGAATAGCGGCTTCTTTAATCGCTAACCATTTGTTGTCTAATTCCAGCAAACCGATGCCGCCAGTGAGTAATACGCTGATTAATCCTAATAAAGCAATAAAATTAAATTTTTTGTATTTGATTAATTCAAAAATACCCCAGCTAATTGGAAAGGCAAGTGCTGCAATCAAAGCGCCTGTCGCACCGAGAAACGCTTCACTGCTTAATTTCATCAGTATCAGTGACGGGATAACAATGCTGACAAGAAGGTCAACCATCGGGCGAGATTTGTGTGTCGGTTTACTATTCATCATTTTTTGGGCACTTTGGGTTGTGGTTTATCGCTAATTATCTTTTATAACATAAAAGAGGGAAGTCGGCATGCTTCGTCATGGGAATTTTAACCCGTAGTCGCTCCGGTATATTTTGTTGTGTAAAAAAATGGCCTGTAAAAACAGACCATTTGTAATGTAAATCAATTTTTATTTATGCATTCCTAGAACGGAATATCATCATCGAAATCCATTGAAGGCTCGTTATAAGGTGCGGGTGCTTGCTGTGGCGCTTGGCTAGCTGGCTGACGTTGTTGCGGTGCTGGCTGCTGGTAAGCGGGTGCCGCTTGCTGTGGTGCTGCTTGTTGAGGTTGACGGTAAGCAGGCGCCATTTGTGGAGCTGCTGCTTGCTGTGGAGCGTTACCCCAGCTTTGTTGTGGCGCTTGATTATTTGCTTGGGCATTATTCGCTTGGTATGGTGCTTGTCCTGATGCTGGATTGCGTGAATCCATCATCTGGATCTCATCTACAACAATTTCAGTTGTGTATCTGTCTTGGCCATCTTGCCCCTGCCATTTACGCGTTTGTAATTTACCCTCTACGTAAATTTTCGCCCCTTTTTTCAAGTATTCGCCGCACATTTCACCAAGGCGATTAAAGACAGTTAAACGGTGCCATTCTGTTTTTTCTTGACGATCGCCTGTTTGCTTATCTTTCCAACTTTCAGTGGTGGCAAGTGTTAAGTTTGCGACGGCATTACCATTAGGCATATAACGCATTTCTGGATCTTTACCTAGGTTACCGACTAATACCACTTTGTTTACACTACGGTTAAACATCTTTTTGCTCCGCTTGATTCTTGATGTTAATGATTAGTTAACAATCATCATTATTGATTGCCTAAAATTTCTTTCGCTTTGGCTAGTGCAAAGACTTGGTTGTTTACTTTGATATAAACTGTTTGCTCTTCGATAATGACAACGACCTCTAAGACGCCATCAAGAAGTAGCAATTGATCCGTTAAAAGGGTTGCGTGTTGCTCATCTTTGATCTTTGCTGTGCAGCTATGGGTGCGAATTTTACTTGGGTTATGTATTTTCCATGAGATTAAAAACCACAACAAAAGCAATCCAGCCAAACATAAAAACAAGCCACTGCTGCCAACTAGTTTATAGGATAACCCACCCACAATGCCACCGAAAAATGCACCAAGAAACTGATACGTGCTGTAGATCCCCATTGCACTGCCTTTTGCACCTGCAGGAGCAAGCATGGAGATAAACGCGGGTAGTGAAGCTTCTAAAAAATTAAAGGCGGTAAAATAGAGTAAAATAGCAATAAACATCGTTGCTATTGAATGCGATGTGAATGCAATAGCAATAAAGCTCGCTGCCATTAGGACGATGGCGAATAGATAAAACTGCTTATTCATATTTTTTCGTGCCGCAATAATGAGCATCGGAATAATTAATATAAATGAGAGTAACAAAGCAGGGAGGTAGATATGCCAATGCTCTGCTGAGCTTAAGTGCATATTTTGTAATTTCAATGGTAACACCACAAACATCGCTGTAAGCGCAAGGTGTAATATAAAAATGCCTATATTGAGTCGTTGTAGCTGACTGTTTTTAATTAACTGTCCGAGCAGTGCTGGTACCGCAATTGTCTCTCCTCGAGGCGCTCTGCTAATAACGTGAGGGACTAAAAAGTGGACAATAGCAATACCGCTTAATGCGCCTGCTGCGGTAATTAAAAATAGGCCGTGTAGACCAATTAACGGCGCTAAAATGGGGCCTGCAACCATGGCGAGTGTAAAGGCAAGGCCAATGCTGATACCTATCATACCCATTGCTTTGGATCGTTGTTCCTCTCGGGTCGCATCGGCCGCGAGCGCTAAAATAGCACTGGCTATTGCCCCCGCCCCTTGTAATGCTCGACCAGCGGTGACTCCGTAAACACTTTCCGAATAGGCGGCAACTAAACTGCCCAAGGCAAAAAGAAGTAATCCTGCAAAAATAATCGGTCGACGACCAAATTTGTCAGAGAGAATGCCCGCCGGAATTTGCAGTAAGGCTTGGGTTAACCCATATGCTCCGATGGCAATACCCACCCATATTGGCGAGTAGCCTATGAGATGTTGCCCGTAAATAGCAAAAACAGGCATGATCATGAATAGGCCAAGCATACGTAGGGCAAAAACGAGAGAGAGAGAGAGGGCCGTTCGTTTTTCGATCGGGGTTAAAGCATCCGCTTGCATTCGTCTTCCATGTTGAGGCTAATTATTACGAAGCAGGATAATAACATGCAGATACGCTTTTGGGGCCTCCTTTTTTAGCGCAATAGTCGATAATATTCTTTATACTGCCCCTATCTTACTATTCATTTTTGGAGTATTCAGTGCTGAGCTATCGTCACTCTTTTCATGCAGGAAATTTTGCCGATGTGTTAAAACACACGGTTGCCGTCTCTATTTTGGATTATATGCTGAAAAAGGATAAGCCACTTTGTTATTTAGATACCCATTCTGGGTGTGGCGCATATTCATTGCACTCTCAGGAAGCATTAAAAACCAAAGAGTATAACAACGGGATTTTTCCATTATGGGGGCGCAATGATTTACCTGCAGCCGTTGCCAATTATATGCAACAGGTTGTTGAGTTTAATGCCGATAGTGAATTAAAGCACTACCCTGGTTCTCCAAGTATCGCTTGGCAGATGTTACGCGATCAAGATCGTCTGTTTTTATTTGAACTACATCCTAATGAATTTACTAATATGCGTGAAAATTTTTCTGGGCAACGACAGATAAAAATGGCTAAAAAGGATGGTCTAGAAGGATTAATCGCGAATATGCCGCCCAAAGAGCGCCGAGGTTTTATCTTAATTGATCCCTCCTATGAAATTAAAAGCGAATATGAGCAAGTCGTTGAGACCTTGGTTGAGGCGGTGCGTCGCTTTGCCACTGGTACTTATGCGCTTTGGTATCCCGTGGTTAATCGCAGTGTGATCAACAAAATGGAGCGCGCCTTAAAAAATTCAGGTATTCGCAACATACAACTCTTTGAGTTGGCGATTGAAGCCGATTCTAATGAAAAAGGGATGACATCCAGTGGGATGATTGTGATTAATCCACCTTGGACATTGCAAAAAGAGATGCAGGAATCGTTGCCATTTTTAGCCAAGACATTGGGCATAAACGGGCAAGGTTTTTACCGTAATGAGGTGTTAGTGGCAGAGTAACTCGCTATTGGTGTGCCCTAAAATGTTGTTGTCGAGGTTGTCACCTTGACAACAACTTTAATTTTCATCTTCCTCATAGCTATGTACGTTAATTTTGGGGCGACGTTTTAAATGTAAAAGATTTTTTAGGGTCGAGTAACGTTCCTGTTGTTTACCATCAGGGGATTCTGATTCGCCCGCACTTTCCAATGAAATGATCCCCGTACGATTCATGGTCAGGCGATAACGTTCAAATTGTTCAAAGTAACTATCTTGATTAAGTGCGATTACGATATTGATTTGATAGCGACGTTCAATCACGGTGCTTTGAATTTTTTCGCGGTTAGAGCTGGGGTCGATTTGTTCGTAAACTTTGCCTCTTCCTCGCTCTAAATAGCGAGAAAAATGGCGTAAACTAAAAATAATTGTTTCATCTAAGGTGTCATATCCCGCTTGGAATTTAGCTTTACTGACTTTTGTTTCAATGCGATAGTGTAATAGTTCGGCACTCTGTTTATTTTGCGTATGGCGTTTCGCTAATAACTCCTGTGCTTGAATTGGCAGCTTCTCTGCCTTGGTGTAATCCAACCAAATTCTTTGCCAAGCAATTTCTGATTTGCTGAGGGAGTCTATGACGGTGCGCGCCCATTTCGGTTTTCCTTTACGTATCCAATCCCACAGTATTTTTTTAAAATCTTCCTTAAAGACTTCACGCACACCGTAAATAACGGATAGCACGAAAATCATTAAAGAGGTGATATTACTAAGTGCACCTTGCGTTTTTATGATGAGTACTAAGACGATCGCCATAATGATAGCCGTTGCGATACCCGTTACAAATTTTCGCGTAATGTTGCCAAGTTCTTGGCTTTCACTTTTAAAAATAACCGCGTACTCAATTAAGCGGCGTAAAAGACGCATTTTATTGGCAATACGGTTAGCATCGTTGATCGTCGCTGTGGAGTTATAGGCTTTTTCTGCTCGATATTTATTTTCTTGGTTACAGATGTTAAGCAGTGCTGTGCGGCTATCACTGAATTCGCTGTGCCGTGGTCTGTTTGCCAACATCCCTAAAATGCTCTGTTCAGTATACCAAGATAGATAGTTATCAACATTGGCGAAAAGCGGTAACAGTTTGGGGTTACTGGGCATATTGGTGCGATTTTTATTTAAAATGGTTAAGCAGTGTTCGGCCATATCAATCGCGGCATGGTAATAATCTGCTAAGTGTTCACCATCATCAATATTCATGGTTTCATTGATATCTGTATCGAGGGCGGTAATATATTGATAGGCAAACTGATTTAAGTTGGATTGATATTCTAGGGCGCTGCGATTCATACGTGTTGCAAAACGGGTATGTAACAGGGGTAAATGCAGGCCATCGGTGAAATAAGCGCGACGGCTTTTTATCCCTGCGTTATAATAATCTTCTTCCGATAAGGTTTTTCTATTGATGCCCATCTCTTTCGGTAGAGAGAAGTAAACATCAATACGGCGTTGTTCACCCTTGCTCATTTGATGGTTGAACTTAAGTGATAGTTTATCTTCTTGTGTTAGTTGAAATTTACGCACTCATCTCTCCCTGTGTGATTGAGCCATTATAAATTGTGTTAGTTGAATTTCCGACTTCTTTGTCGGATTATTTTATTATTTCGCCTTTATTGTATATTATCGCCCCTTTTTGATAGGTTACTCGCCATGAAATTATGTCAACTTACACAACCCATTTTTGATCACCTCTATAGTGATATTTCACAGTTTCGAGCAACCTTTGACCTGCCCTGTAATGATCCCACTTCGTTGGATGCGCAAGCCGATACTTTACATACCTCGTTAATCATCGAAGAGCTGACTGAGCTAGCGGAAGCGGATTGTAAAGTTGAACAGGCCGATGCGATTGTCGATAGTGTTTATGTTTTAATGGGGCGATTAGTACATCTTGGTGCGAAAAAAGTAGAAGATAATATTGCCATTAGTTACTTGATTGAGCTGTTATTAAATGTGGCGAAACAGAGAGAGATCGATTTCATTCCCTGTTGGGATGAGGTGCATGCCAGTAATATGAGTAAGGTTTGTCGTGATCAGCAAGAGTATCAAGAAACGCAGGCTTTTTATGCCAAGCAGGGCGTTGAGTTAATCGATAGCATTAAAGGGGATTTTGTCATTGCGAAGTGCGCGAAAGATGTCGAGTTACAGGGTAAAATTGTTCGCCAAGGCAAGGTACTTAAGTCGGTTTATTATCGCCCCGCAGATTTAGCGCCGCTAGTGCTGTAGTTACTAATATTGTTATGAACAATGATAGCAGCTCGTTGCTGCTATCAATTATTTTACATGTAACGATTAACTTGCGCGTAATTGCTGCGCGGCCCTAACCATATTTTCTAAGGCGGGGATCACCTCTTCCCAACGTCTGGTTTTTAAACCGCAGTCTGGATTTACCCAAAGTTGTTGTGTAGGAATACGCTCTGCCGCTTTTTCCATCAGAGAGACTATCTGGTCGACATTGGGAATGTTCGGCGAGTGAATATCGTAAACACCTGGGCCAATGCCGTTCGGGTAATTAAACTCTTCAAACACATCTAACAATTGCATGTCTGAGCGCGATGTTTCGATGGTGATCACATCGGCATCCATATCCGCAATGGCTTGCATAATATCGTTAAATTCGGAATAACACATGTGTGTATGTATTTGCGTTTTATCTTTCACGCCATTCGCACTGATGCGGAAGGCTTCGATTGCCCATGCTAAATATTGCTGCCATTGTGAACGGTGTAGCGGTAATTTTTCACGCAATGCGGCTTCATCAATTTGGATGATATCAATGCCCGCTTTTTCTAAATCTAAAACCTCTTCGCGAATCGCTAGGGCTATTTGATTACAGGTCTGTTGTAGCGGTTGATCGTCACGTACAAAGGACCAGTTTAGAATAGTCACCGGGCCTGTTAACATCCCTTTTACTTTTTTTTCTGTGAGAGATTGCGCGTAACTTGCCCATTCTACGGTCATTGCCTGTGGGCGAGATACATCGCCAAATAGAATCGGTGGTTTAACACAACGAGATCCGTAGGATTGTACCCAAGCAAATTGTGTAAAGACGAAACCCTCGAGCAATTCACCAAAATATTCAACCATATCATTACGCTCTGCTTCACCATGTACTAGTACATCTAGGCCAAGTTTATTTTGTGCATCGATACAAAAAGCGATGGTTTTTTTAATGCTATTTTTATACTGGGTTTCATTAATATCACCTAAACGTTTCGCTTTGCGTAATCCGCGAATTTCATTGGTCTGAGGGAATGAACCTATGGTGGTGGTCGGGTAGCGGGGTAGGTTTAAATAGGCTTGTTGTAATGGCTCGCGTTGCGCAATACTCTGTTTGCGTTTACCCAACTCTGGTGTGATATTGGCGAGCTGTTTCTGCACCTCAAAGTTATGTACACGGGGGCTGTTGTGGCGACTATCAATACAGAGTTTATTGTACTCAAAGGCGGTTTTAACTTCGTCCAAACCGAGGTTTAAGGCGCGCCCAATAAGATTAAGCTCTTGTAATTTTTGTACTGCAAAAGCAAGCCATGATTTTATTTCATAATCCAGTTCTTGTTCACTGTTGAGATCAACGGGAACGTGTAGTAATGACGAGCTTGGGGCAAGCCATAGGCGATCCTGCAATTGTTCATGAATCGGTGCGAGCGTGGCATAAAGTTTATTGAGATCTGTTTTCCAAATGTTACAGCCATTGATAACACCTAAGGATAATATTTTATCTTTGCCTAGATAATGAATCGCATCTGCAATCTCATTTTCTGCATTGATAGCGTCAATATGTAAACCTGCAACGGGGAGTTCACAGGCAAGTGGAAGATTATCCTTTAGCTCTGCAAAATAGGTGGTGAGTAATAGCTTCACCTTACTTTCACTGAGTGCTTGATAAGCCGTTTTTAGCGCCTCTTGCCACTGCGTTGCAATTTCTAATACTAAAATCGGCTCATCAATTTGTACCCAAGTGATATTTTTTTCTGCTAATAGCGTTAACAGTTCGGCGTAGACAGTAATAAGTTGCGGCAGTAAATCGAGTTTATTACTGTTATCTTTCTCTTTGCCTAACCACAGGTAGGTGATGGGGCCAATGATCACAGGCTTAACATTGTTATTAATTTGTTGTAGTTCGCTAATTTGTTCTAGCAACTTTTCTGCGTGTAATGAAAAATGTGTCGCGCTCGTAAATTCGGGAACAATGTAGTGGTAATTGGTGTTAAACCATTTGGTCATCTCACCTGCTTGTGTTTCACCCGATTGTGGATGAATTGCCGAACAGCAATTTTTTTTCTGTGAGCGGCCACGGGCGACACGGAAGTAGGTATCTAAATTCTGACTGTCGTTATCTTGTTTTGCCCGTTCGGGGATATTGCCAAGTAAGAAACTGGTATCGAGGACTTGGTCATAAAGAGAAAAGTCTCCCACGGTATGCAAACACAAATCTAAGGCTTGTTGGTCGAGCCAATTTTGTTGACGTAATTGTGCTGCTGTTGCTTGTAGCTGTTGTTCACTAGAGTCGCCACTCCAAAAACTTTCGAGGGCAAATTTGAGTTGGCGTTTATTGCCAATGCGCGGAAAACCGAGGTGATGTATTTTAGCCATAGTATTCATTAATCCTGTAAATTGAGATAGTCATTGATGTTATGAAGGATTGTATTTACTATTGTTCATGAAAAATAATGATTAATTACGCGTAAACAATGAGAAAATTTCATAATGATTGAGCCGTCGCATTTAAAAATCATGGTCGCATTGCATGAAAAAGGGACATTGATACAGGCTGCGGATAGTTTATGTTTAACCCAGTCGGCCTTGTCTCATCAAATCCGCTATTTGGAAAAGAAGTTAAATGTAAAACTTTGGCAGCGTTATGGGCGGCGTTTGCGCCTAACCCCCGCTGGGGAATTGTTACTGAAAGTAGCGCAACAGGTGATGCCGACGTTGACGCAAACTGAGATGACTTTAAAAGCGATGGGTGAAGGGCTGCAGGGCTTATTGCGCATCGGTGTAGAATGTTATCCCTGTCATGAATGGTTAACGCAAGTCGTGGCGCAGTTTTTACAAACTCAGGCGAATATCGATATTGATATTATTCGTCGCTTTCAATTTTCCGGTGTCAATGGACTATTAAACCATCAGGTCGATCTCTTAATTACTCCGGATTTTATCGACAATAAAAACCTGCATTTGCAGCGATTATTTGACTATGAACAGGTGCTCGTTGTGCCAATCGACCATGTTTTGGCTAACAATGAGTACATTCACCCCGAGCAACTGAGTAATGAAACGTTAATTACTTTCCCCATCGATAGAGAGCGGTTAGATATTTTTCATCTATTTCTTTGGCCTGCCAATATTGAACCTAAGGTGCATAAACAGATCGAGTCCTTAGCTATTATGTTACAAATGGTTGAACATCAACGAGGCGTGTGTGTATTACCTGAGTGGTTAGCAAACAGTTACAGCCAGCAGTATCAGGTGAAAAAAATGCGTTTAGGTAAAGTGGGTATTTTTAAAACCTTGTATGCCGCAATTAAAAAGGAAGATAAAAACATTCCATATATTGATGCTTTTATTAAACTCGGTATAGAAAATGCTGTCTAGCCATCGAAAATGCGGCTCATAGAGATGCGATGATAGTAACCCCAACCGTTAATCAAATTTAAGTTAACTTAAATTGCGGGGAGGGGCGCAAAATGGCAATATATTTTCACGTTATTAGGAAATTTTACTATTCTTAAGAGTTGAGCCTCAATCATATTGGGAAAGATAAAGGGAATTAATTCGGTGGAGTTAAAAAAATCTCAGATTCATTGCAAAAGTCATGGACATCCTTGTGCTGAGCAAATGTCCTTAGTACTTGACGCATTGCCTGATCCTGCCTTTTTATTATCACGTAGTGGTAAATATTTGGCTGTGTATGGTGGTAAAGATACCCGTTATTACCATGATGGAACTGGCTTGGTGGGGTCCTATATATCGGACTTAGTGAAAACAGAAAAGGCCAACTGGTTTATTGAAAAAATTACGGAAGCTTTGCGAAGCAGGGCATTGTTAATCGCAGAATACGAGTTGAGTAGTCGTGATGTGAAAGGATTATCGGATGAAGGCCCGAGTGAGGTTGTCTGGTTCGAGGGACGTATCCAAGCGCTCGATTTCCTTATCAATGATGAAGAGGTTGTATTATGGGTTGCCAGTAATATTTCTAGGCGGCATGCCTTGGAAATGCAACTGCGAGAGCTTAGCAATAAAGATCAGCTTACCGCTCTTTTTAATCGCAGGAAGCTAGAAAAAGACCTCACATCGCAGTTTGAAGAGTTTATTCGTTATAAAAGACCTACCTCTATTTTAATTTTCGACCTAGATAATTTAAAGCAGATAAATGATACCAATGGCCATCATGTCGGCGATCAAGCGATTATTGCCATCGCTAATACCTGCCGTGCACAGTTAAGGAAAAACGATATAGCTTATCGTTTGGGAGGTGATGAATTTGTCCTTGTTCTGCCTAATCTTGACTTGCATGAGGCAATGCAATTTGCGAGTCGATTACATGAACGTTTTAATGCGGCACTTAAAAATTTTAGTTTTGCAGGAAAATACGCGACCGTCAGTATGGGGGGGGCCACTATTTCATCTCTTGATAACTCCCATGAAAACACACTAAAACGGGCTGATGGCGCTTTGTACCAAGCTAAACGCAATGGCAAGAATCGTGTTCAATTTGCCTAGGGACTGTTGAAAATTTATGCGTTGCTTTCAAACCGCATTCAAATCTAATTTACTAACAATGACAATGTGTATGATGAATATTGTCATTGCGATTGTGATTTCTAGTTTTTTGGCATTCTTCTACCAGTTGTTCATCGCTACGCTTGAGAAAGAAAAAATGAAGCAGGCTAAAAGCAATGCAGAGTCAGCCATTGTGACCATTCAATTTTTTTATGATTTGGTGTTAGAGGAAAAATTGGATAGCCTTACCGCGAAGGAGTATGCCAAGGATGTTTTACACGATATTCGCTTTGGTAAAATGGGATATATCTGGATAAATAGCGGTGAAGGGGTGCTATTAATGCAACCTAATACCCCTCAATTAGTTGGTCTTAATCAACTAGACCGGACGGATATTAAAGGAAACTTTATTTTCAAACAATTTATAACGGAGGCTAAAAAAGGCGGCGGCTGGGTTAATTATTATTGGCCTAAACCGGGGGGGGAAACCGACTATTTAAAAATTTCCTATGTTGCTTATTTTGAGCCGTGGGATTGGGTAGTTGGGACGGGGGAGTATCTTGATGAAATGCAAGGCAATATATTAAGTGTTGTTTTTAATGCCTCTGCTTGGTTGTTGTCTGCTTTTATTGCTTTTGTCGTTATTCTATTTTTGGCTATTAATTATTACATTAGACAGTTAAGGGAAAACTCCTGTCATGACGGCCTAACCCTATTATATAACAAGCGCTTTCTGACGGAAATGCTCCCTAGAATATTAAAAAAACAGTTACGTCTTAGCGACCAACAGCTTGTTGTAACCTTCATTGATATTGACCATTTTAAGCAGATTAATGACGCCTATGGACATGATTATGGCGATAGGGTTTTAAAAAATTTGGCTGCATTGATAACGAATAAGACAAGGCCCGATGATTACTGCATTAGATATGGGGGCGAAGAGTTTGTTATTGTCGGTTTTTATCAGAACAAAGAATCGGCCTTTCATGCAATGAACGACTGCGGAAGGCTGTCTCTCGGATGGTGTGCTTTACTAAGAAAAAAAAATTCTCGATTACCATTAGTGCCGGTATTGCAATTCATGATAATAAAAATGACTTTGATGTCACGATGAAACAGGCTGATGAAATGCTTTATCTTTCTAAAAAATCGGGACGAAACTGCACTTCATTATAATGTAATAATTATTAAGTGGTTAATTGCAAATGGTTAATGTATTAATCTGCTGTCGTTGCTATAAATGCCAAGCGCTTATATTGATAAGCTTCTACTCATTCATTAAAAAGGATACGCCATGATTGATTTTGACAATAAAGGTTTTTTTAAATTAAAACAAAAGTCTGAATATGCTGAAAAGGTACAAGAGCTATTATTAGAAGATGAGCGAATCATTGATGCGTACAAATCGATGCGAGATGGGGTGGTCTTCACCAGTAAACGTATTATTGCGATTAATGTACAAGGAATAACGGGCAGTAAAAAAGATTTTACCTCTTTACCCTACAAAAATATTGTTGCTTATTCCGTGGAAACATCGGGAACATTTGACATTGATGCTGAATTAGAAATATATTTTTCTGCAATTGGTAAGGTGAAATTTGAATTTACCGGCAAAACATCCATTTTGGAAATTTCTAAAGTCATATCGGGTTACGTATTGTAATCGTTGACCATTTTAATGCGTTGGGGGAGATATGACTCTCCCCCATTTGCAACATTACAGCATATCCCGTAATTGATAGATTAATGCCAATGCTTTTTTCGGCGTTAATTCATCGGGATCAATCTCTCCAAGCGTTGTTAACACAGGGTTTTTTGCTGCCTCTGTAAAGTTCATAACCGTTTGTTCTGGTATGGCTGGATGGTTTGCCATTACGGGGGCACCTAACTCCAATTGTTGCAGCTTACGTTTAGCATTGTTGACTACCTCTTTCGGGACGCCCGCTAATGAGGCAACCTGTAAACCATAACTTTTATTTGCCGCTCCTTCCTGTACAGCATGTAAAAAGGCAATGTTATCATCATGCTCTACGGCATCCAGGTGGACATTAACGAGCTCGGGAATGGTCTCTGGTAGTTTGGTTAGTTCAAAGTAGTGGGTTGCAAAAAGTGTATAGGCTTGGATCTTTTTGGCTAACTGTTCCGCACATGCCCATGCCAGTGATAAACCATCAAAGGTGCTGGTACCACGCCCGATCTCATCCATTAAGACTAAACTATTGCTCGTTGCATTATGAAGAATATTAGCGGTTTCCGTCATCTCAACCATAAAAGTTGATCGCCCGCTAGCAAGGTCATCGGATGCTCCAATACGGGTAAATATTCTATCCACTGGGCCAATTTTTGCACTTTGGGCTGGGATGTAACTGCCGATGTGTGCCATCAATACCATCAGCGCGACTTGGCGCATATAGGTCGATTTCCCCCCCATATTGGGTCCCGTTATGATAAGCATGCGACGCTGTTCATTAAGGCTAATAGGGTTCGCAATAAAGGGGGTTTTACTGACTTGCTCTACCACTGGGTGGCGTCCCTCTTCAATATAGATACCGTTTTCGGCTTGCAAGGATGGACGAACATAATTAAGTGTTAATGCACGTTCAGCAAGATTATTTAATACATCTAATTCAGCTAATGCTTGTGCAGTGAATTGCAATTTTTGTAGATGCGGTAAAAGTAGATCAAGTAACTCTTCGTAGAGTTTTTTCTCAAGTGCGAGTGCTTTACCTTGGCTCGATAGGACTTTATCTTCGTGCTCTTTAAGCTCAGGAATAATAAAACGTTCGGTATTTTTTAAGGTTTGTCGACGCACATAGTGGATCGGTACGATATCCGATTGTGCGCGACTTGTTTCAATATAATAACCGTGGACGCGGTTATAGCCGACTTTTAAGGTCGCAATACCCGTGGCTTGCCGCTCTCTTATTTCTAATTGTTCCAGGTAATCGGTCGCCCCTTCTGCGAGGTTACGCCATTGATCTAGTTCGGCATTATAGCCCTGTGCGATAACACCGCCATCACGAATGATAACGGGAGGATTATCAATAATCGCTTTTTCTAATAGCTCTAAGAGTTCTGGATAGGTGCCCATCTCTTTACTTAATTTCACGACCAATTCAGAGGGCATATCGGCGATTAAGTGTTGCAGTTCTGGTAGTAATGCAAAGGCACAGCGTAAACGTGTTAAATCACGCGGGCGTGCCGTGCGCAGTGCTAAGCGTGCAATAACGCGTTCCACATCCCCAATCTGTTTTAATGGTGCAGCTAAATCGTCAGTTAACTCTAAATCAATTAAGGTTTGAATCATCGTTTGGCGATAATTCAAGGTATTAAAGTTACGGATGGGCTGGTGGATCCAACGTTTTAATAAACGGCTACCCATAGGAGTTACTGTCTGATCAAGTACCTGAGCGAGGGTATTATCAAAACCACCAGAAAGATTTTGCGTTAACTCTAAATTTTTACGTGTTGCCGCATCTAAAATGACACTATCAATATTTTGTTCAAGTTTAATGGACTGGATATGCGGTAGTGCGGTGCGTTGCGTATCTTTGATATATTGGAGTAATGCGCCTGCTGCGCATAGCGCGACTTCCGCTTTTTCAACGCCGAAACCGATGAGATCTTTAGTTGAAAATTGTTGTGTTAATATTTTTTTGCTAGTGGCTAATTCAAATTCCCATTCTGGACGACGGCGAATTGTCGTGAGATGGTCAATTAATGCTATTTCGGTAAAATTTTCAGGATAAAGTAATTCTGCCGGGTTCAGTCGTTGTAACTCAGCCTGTAATGTTTCTCGCTGTTCAAATTGATTGATAATGAAGCGTCCACTGCCAATATCCAAAGAGGCGATGGCAAAGGTTTCTTGATGTTGGTAAACCGCACATAACAAATTGTCTTGGCGGTCATCAAGCAGCGCTTCATCGGTGATTGTGCCGGGGGTGATAATGCGGACAATTTTGCGCTCAACGGGTCCTTTAGAGGTCGCTGGATCACCTATTTGCTCACAAATTGCAATTGATTCACCCATGGCAATTAATTTTGCTAAATAACCTTCTACACTATGATATGGAACGCCTGCCATTGGTATAGCGTTACCGCCTGTTTTACCACGTTGTGTTAGGGATATTCCTAATAGTTGTGAAGCCTTGCGTGCATCATCAAAAAAAAGTTCATAAAAGTCGCCCATCCGATAAAATAGAAGAGTGTCGGGCACTTCACTTTTGATGGTTAAAAATTGTTGCATCATCGGGGTATGTTGTTGTAACTCTTGTGCCGTTAGCTTCATAATGAATACACTTAATCAAAATTAATTGGTGGAGAAAAACTATGCTTACTGAAAAAACCGTGCAAGAACTTGCGCAAGTATTAGGTGAAAAACTTACCCAAGCAGGGTTTGTTGTCGCCACTGCTGAATCCTGTACCGGTGGAGGCGTAGCATACGCTATTACGGAAATTTCTGGAAGTTCGTTATGGTTTGATCGCAGCTTTGTTACCTATAGTAATGCAGCTAAAACAGAGATGCTTGGTGTAGATTATGATTTGATCCATGAAGTTGGCGCAGTATCTGAACAGGTTGTAGAGCAGATGGCTATCGGTGCAGTGCAACATTCCGATGCCGATATAGCCGTCGCTATTAGCGGTATTGCAGGGCCTGATGGTGGTAGTTTAGAAAAACCTGGTTGGCACTGTCTGCATCTCTTGGTATAACGCTCATTCCGGTAGCAAAACGGCAAGTTATCTGTTTGTCGGAGATCGTTCCGATATACGAGTTCAGGCGATACGTCTTGCATTACATGGTCTGATCGAAATTATTTAAAAGAAATGCAAAAAAAACTTGATACTGTATAGTTGGACAGTATACTGTTTGGTTATACAGTAAGGCACCTATTTTATTTGGAGAACACATGAGTCAGGATACAAACAAAGATAAAGCATTAGCTGCAGCACTTGGTCAGATTGAAAAGCAATTTGGTAAAGGATCAATTATGCGTTTAGGCGATGGTTCAGCGGCAATGATGGAGATTGAATCTGTTTCAACTGGCTCACTCGGTTTAGATGTCGCATTGGGTATAGGCGGATTACCATTTGGACGTGTTGTGGAAATTTATGGCCCAGAAAGTTCAGGTAAAACTACATTAACATTACAAGTGATTGCCGAAGCGCAAAAAATGGGTAAAACCTGTGCCTTTATTGACGCGGAACATGCACTTGACCCTATCTATGCTAAAAAATTAGGTGTCGATACTGATAGTTTACTTATTTCTCAGCCAGATACCGGCGAGCAAGCACTCGAAATTTGTGACATGTTAGTCCGTTCGGGCGCGGTCAACGTGGTGATTATTGACTCCGTTGCAGCTTTGACACCCAAAGCTGAAATAGAAGGGGATATGGGTGATTCACACATGGGCCTACAGGCTCGTTTGATGTCACAAGCATTACGTAAATTAACGGGTAATATTAAGCAAACAAACTGCTTGGTTATCTTTATCAACCAGATTCGTATGAAAATAGGTGTGATGTTTGGTAACCCTGAAACAACAACCGGTGGTAATGCACTTAAATTTTATGCCTCGGTGCGCTTAGATATTCGTCGTATTGGCGCAATTAAAGATGGTGATGAAATAACTGGTAATGAAACTCGCGTTAAGGTTGTTAAGAATAAAGTATCTCCACCGTTTAAAGAGGCTAATTTTCAAATTCTATATGGCGAGGGTATTAATCATACCGGTGAACTTGTTGACCTTGGTGTTAAACTTGATTTTGTCGAAAAATCAGGATCTTGGTATGCTTATAATGGGACTAAAATTGGTCAAGGTAAGAATAATGCCTGTAATTATTTGCGAGAAAATCCGGAAATTGCTAAAGAACTTGATACGAGAATACGTGAAGCGTTAATGCCGAAGGTTGAGAAAACGGAAAAAGCGCCAGGAAAAGAGGCCATCACAGAGTAATAACTGTTTTAAACATAGGCGTGATAGGTCACGCCTATGTTGTATATAAATTTGCTATTCATTGCTCTAAGCCGCATAACCTTCTTATTACCACACACTCTTTTTTACGCTTTATAAAAATCAGTCATGCCCCTCATAAATTGTAAATGGTTTGCACATTTTCTACGATCTAGCCTAAAATTGTTATCTATGCGATTCTTAATAGTTGATGGAAGACGATGAAAAATAGCCACTTTTACCTAATATTAACCCTCTTTTTTTGTTCCTTTTCGCTGTTTGCAGAAGATTCTGACCTCTTCTATGAAACACAATCTTCATTATCGTTACAGCTTGCCGAAATTGAAAGAGCAGATGATGCCGATAAATCATTTTTAGAGGATGTGTTAAGGCGCAAAAACAGTGCCTTTAGGGAGCAAATTGCCCCGCTAGTTAAAACTGAATTGCATGATCAACAGTTAAATAAGATTGTTATGATGCAATTGAAGCTGCTAGAGGCGTTATTATCGCAGGGGCATCATCAGTTAACGGATTTGATGAAAAAAAGCCGTCAAGTAAGTGGTGATGATCGGCTTGAATATATACTGCAGGCACAAAAACGTAGTAATACGATGGACATTGACTATCAGCAGCTCGCACAGACCTTGCAGTGGGCTGATCTGCGTAAAATGGAAGTCGTTGATGATGCAAAGATGATGCATGATGAGCTGGTAAAAAGAGCTGATTTTTTAACCAATACTATTTTATATATCCGTTCACAACAAGAGTACATCGAACGTCGCTTAAAACTTGTTAGTCAGGAAGACGCCGCAGAGTTACACCTGGATATGGCTCGTTATAGAGAGCGTATTGGTATGCTTGTGGTCAGTTTAAGTAAAAGTGTTGAGCTGATGGGTGCGTTGGATATTGATAGTACCGAATATAAGCAGTTACTGCTTTCTGTCACTGGGGATATCAATGCCGATGTATTAGATTATGATGTGGCATTAGGGATCTTTGATGAGTGGGTAACTAACTTTAAAGCGTGGCTTTTTGATAATTCGCCTTCCATTGTCGTTAAATCATTTATTTTTGTTTTTATCTTGTATATCGCGCATTTATTTTCAAAAACGTTGAAAAAAATTGTGCGTAAAAGCATCGTACATTCGAAGATGGATATCAGTGTCTTGATGCAGGACTTTTTCTCTTCGATTATATCTAAAATGATCATGTTCATCGGCCTGCTGGTGGCTTTATCGCAATTGGGTATCGAATTGGCCCCCTTGTTAACTGGCTTCGGTGTCGCGGGGTTAATCATCGGTTTTGCATTACAGGATACGCTATCAAATTTCGCTTCTGGGTTGATGATCTTAATTTATCGTCCCTATGATGTTGGTGATATGGTTAAAGTCGCTGGGTTTCAGGGCATAGTGAAAAATATGAGCTTGGTCTCTACTACAATTCAAACTGTTGATAATCAACGTTTAATTATTCCAAATAATAAAATTTGGGGAGATGTGATTAATAATATTACCGTTGAGAAAGTGCGTCGTATCGATCTGGTGTTTGGGATTGGTTATTCAGACGATATTGATAAAGCTAAAAAAGTATTAACAGAGATATTAACTGAACATGAAAAAGTGCTGGATACGCCAGCAGCGGTGGTTAAATTGCATACATTAAACACCTCTTCAGTCGATTTTGTGGTTCGTCCTTGGGTGAAAACGGATGATTACTGGAATGTTTACTGGGATATTACAGAAAGTGTGAAGAAGCGTTTTGATCAGGAAAATATTTCCATCCCATTCCCACAACAGGATGTACATTTGTATAAGCATGAAATTAGCGAGTTATGATTATCCTTTGTCGATAGTTCCTCGAAAGCCTTGCCTAGGAATTTATCTAGGTAAGGCATACAGCCCGTTATAATTTTTACTTCGTCGTAACAATTACTTGAAATTAAATAAAAGTGATGTAGATCGATACTTTCCACTCTTCTAGCTCCGTGTTATATTGGCAGCCTTTAAAATTTAACCCATTTGCTGTTTTATTGAACGCTTGTAAAGTAGCGAACTAGATTTGGAATCACTCATGACCATGATTAAATCGACGTCTGAAATTCGCCAAGGATTTTTAGATTTCTTTGCTAAAAAAGGCCATCAAACTGTCAGCAGTAGCTCACTAGTGCCAGATAATGATCCTACCTTGTTATTTACCAATGCAGGTATGAATCAATTCAAAGATGTATTCTTAGGTACTGATAAACGTAGCTATACCCGTGCAACATCAAGCCAACGTTGTGTGCGTGCTGGTGGTAAGCATAATGACTTAGACAACGTCGGCTACACGGCACGCCACCATACTTTTTTTGAAATGCTAGGAAACTTTAGCTTTGGTGATTATTTTAAACGTGATGCGATTAAATTTTCATGGGAATTTCTAACAGAAGAGTTGAAGTTACCTGTGGAAAAATTATGGGTGACGGTATTTGATGAAGATTTAGAAGCAGAAAAAATTTGGATCGATGAAATTGGTGTTGATCCTGCGCGTTTATCTCGTATCGGCGCAAAGGATAATTTCTGGTCAATGGGCGATACCGGTCCCTGTGGCCCATGTAGCGAAATATTTTATGATCATGGTGAACATATTTGGGGAGGGCCTCCAGGTACACCAGAAGAAGATGGCGATCGCTACATTGAAATTTGGAATTTAGTTTTCATGCAATTTAATCGTCACTCAGATGGGACGATGGAAAATTTACCTAAGCCTTCCGTTGATACTGGCATGGGCCTTGAGCGTATTTCTGCAATTTTGCAAAATGGGCACTCCAATTATGATATCGACCTATTCCAAGGTTTAATTAAAAAAGTAGCGGAAGTGACTGGAGCAAAGGATTTACAGGATAAATCATTACGCGTTGTTGCCGATCATATTCGCTCCTGTGGTTTTTTGATCGCCGACGGTGTGATGCCTTCGAATGAAGGGCGCGGATATGTATTGCGTCGTATTATTCGCAGAGCGGTACGTCACGGTCATAAATTGGGCGCGCCAGACGTTTTCTTTTTCAAAATATACGAAGAACTTATTACGCAAATGGGTGATGCCTACCCAGAGTTAAGTAAGCAACGTGTTTTTGTTGAAAAAATATTACGTTTAGAAGAAGAACAGTTTGCTAAAACGTTGGATCGTGGCCTGCAGATCTTAGACAACGCGTTAGAAAACCTTGAAGGTAATGTGATCCCCGGTGATGTGGTGTTCAAACTTTATGATACCTATGGTTTTCCTGCTGATTTAACCGCAGATATTGCCCGTGAACGCGAGCTTACCATCGATCAAGCTGGTTTTGATAAAGCGATGGATGAACAACGAACTCGTGCACAACAGGCTAATAATTTTGGCACTGATTATAACAATGTGTTAAAGATTGAAGAGCAAACTGAGTTTGTTGGTTATCAAACTTTAGCAATATCAGGACGAGTAATTAAACTGCTTAAGGATGGCGAAGTTGTTAATGCCATAGCAGCAGGAGATAACGCGCAAGTCATTCTTGATAACACCTCTTTTTATGGAGAGTCGGGTGGTCAATCGGGAGATATGGGCGAGCTTATTTTTGATAATGGGGTCTTCGTTGTTACGGATTGTAAGAAAGCGGCTGATGCAGTATTACACATCGGTTATTTAAGCACCGGTTCATTAACTGTGCAGGATACGGTTAATGCGCAGGTTGACCAAGAAAGACGAAAATTGATTGCCCTTCACCATTCAGCGACTCACCTATTACATGCTGCATTACGCCGTGCTTTGGGTGAGCACGTGACACAGAAAGGCTCTCTCGTTGAAGCAGATAAACTGCGTTTTGATTTCTCGCATTTCGAAGCATTAAGCGAAGGGACTTTAGCGCAGGTAAGCTTTTTAGTGAATGAAGCGATTCGTAATAACTTTGACATTGTTACTCAATCGATGGATATCGAAGAGGCGAAAAAAACCGGAGCAATGGCGTTATTTGGTGAAAAATACGATGACTTGGTTCGCGTAGTACAGATGGGTGATTTTTCAACAGAGCTTTGCGGCGGTACACATGCTCAGCGTACAGGTGATATGGGCATGTTTTTAATTCGCTCGGAATCTGGTATCGCAGCGGGTGTTCGTCGTATTGAAGCTTCTGTTGGTGCTCCTGCTGGTGAGGTTGTTGCCGACATTTTAAATGAAGTAAGTAAAGCCTGTAGCTTAGTGAAGGGTGATCATTTTACATTGGGCGAAAAAATCACTCAGGTATTAGACCGTAGTAAACTACTTGAAAAAGAGATTGCTCAGTTAAAAGCTAAAATAGCGAGCTCTGCCGGTGCTAATTTGACTGATAACGCATTAGAAATTAATGGCGTGAAAGTGGTGGTCGCCAATATGGAAGGTATTGATCCCAAATCGTTACGTGATAGTGTCGATGAGATAAAGAATAAATTACAATCTGTTATCGTATTGTTAGCGACAGCAGTCGGTGAAGATAAAGTCAGTATCGTTGCCGGAGTGACAAAAGATTTGACTGCAAAAGTCAAAGCTGGTGACTTGGTTAATTTAGTTGCCACTTGCGTTGGTGGTAAAGGGGGCGGTCGCCCAGACATGGCTATGGCGGGTGGTACTAACCCACAAGCGCTCAATGATGCATTAGCATTAGTTGAACCTTGGTTAGCAGAACGTTTATAGCAAAATAGCTGCCTTTAACCGGGCAGTTAACTAGTAGAAAGGCTGAGAAATAATCATGGCGTTAATAGTTCAAAAATACGGCGGCACTTCAGTTGGTAATGTCGAAAGAATAAAAATAGTTGCTGAAAAAGTAAAAGCAATGAAAGAAGCGGGTAATGATCTCGTTGTTGTATTGTCCGCAATGTCAGGTGAAACCAATCGTATGATTGCATTAGCTAAAGAGTTGCACCATACACCAAGCGCAAGAGAGATGGATGTGCTACTGACTACGGGTGAACAAACCACCATTGCGTTATTGTCAATGGCATTGCATAGCATCGGTGTTGATGCGGTATCGATGACGGGTGATCAAGTTCGCCTAAAAACCGATAGTAGCTTCAGTAAGGCACGTATTTTAGATGTTGAAACCAAGAATATCGAGGGGCATTTAAAGCAAGGGCGTGTCGTTGTAGTTGCTGGTTTTCAGGGGCGTAACGAAGATAACCATATAACAACATTAGGACGTGGTGGTTCTGACACTTCTGCGGTGGCTATTGCTGCTGCTCTTAAAGCAGATGAATGCCAAATATATACGGATGTGGATGGTGTTTATACAACCGACCCTCGTGTTGAACCTAATGCACGTCGTCTAGATAGAATAACATTTGAAGAGATGTTAGAGATGTCTAGTTTGGGCGCGAAAGTATTACAGATTCGTTCAGTGGAGTTTGCTGGTAAATACAATGTGCCATTGCGTGTTTTATCCAGTTTTAAAGATGGTGGCGGCACATTAATTAGTTATGAGGAAAATAAAATGGAATCTCCAGTAATTTCAGGCATTGCCTTTAATAGAGATGAGGCGCGTTTAACACTATCTGGTGTGCCAGATCAACCGACGGTAGCGGCACAAATTCTTTCACCAATTGGTGAAGCGAATATCGATATCGATATGATTGTTCAAAATACCGTCGGTAACGGTAAAACAGATTTCACATTTACTGTGCATCGTGATGATTATCAACAAGCTAAGGAACTTTTAGAAGCTGTGTGTGTCTCATTAAAAGCAAATGCAGTGCAAGGCAATAATGAGATAGCAAAAGTGTCTATTGTTGGCGTTGGAATGTGGAACCACCCTGGCGTTGCGAAAACAATGTTTGAGACCCTAGGTCAAGAGGGAATTAATATTCACCAAATAGCAACCTCTGAAATTAAAATATCAGTACTTGTTGATAGTAAATATTTAGAGTTAGCTGTTCGTGCGTTACACAATGCATTTAATTTGGCCAACGAACCAATTGAAGAGAAATAATTTAATTTTCTCCGCAAATAAATATGAATTTTAGAATAGATTAGTCCATACTAAAAAGCTATTTAGATGGATAATATAATATAGGAGCAGGATATGCTGATATTAACTCGTCGAGTTGGTGAAACTTTGATGATTGGGGATAATGTTACCGTTACCGTTTTAGGTGTAAAAGGTAATCAGGTACGCGTCGGTGTAAATGCGCCAAAAGAAGTATCTGTTCACCGTGAAGAGATCTATATGCGTATACAAGCTGAAAAAAATGCGAGTTCATATAGCGAATAACACGCTGTGAATTAAATATTCTAAGAGCCTACGGGCTCTTTTTTTTTGCCTAGAGAATGGTTTTACCGTTCGCTCTAATTGGCTGTTGCGATTGAATACAGTGCAATTACAAAAAAAATGGTTTAATAGTAGCTTATTTGTTTATTTAACCATCAAACGGAAAAGAGTCATTAAAAAAAGTTTGACTTGTTTTCATAAGACAGTAATATGTGCGCCACAAGACGACGGTGGGGTGGCCGAGTGGCCGAAGGCGCTCCCCTGCTAAGGGAGTAACGGGTTTATAGCCTGTTCGAGGGTTCGAATCCCTCCTCCACCGCCATTCTTGTAGATTCTTAAAGCGGGTGTAGCTCAGCTGGATAGAGTACCTGGCTACGAACCAGGCGGTCAGGGGTTCGAATCCCTTCACCCGCACCATCTCTTTTGCAGGATATGGTTAGCGCTAAGAATCGAATGTAAAACAAAAAATAAAGAATATCGCGGCGGGTGTAGCTCAGCTGGATAGAGTACCTGGCTACGAACCAGGCGGTCAGGGGTTCGAATCCCTTCACCCGCACCATCTCTTTTGCAGGATATGGTTAGCGCTAAGAATCGAATGTAAAACAAAAAATAAAGAATATCGCGGCGGGTGTAGCTCAGCTGGATAGAGTACCTGGCTACGAACCAGGCGGTCAGGGGTTCGAATCCCTTCACCCGCACCATTCTTATAAGCTTACTTCGGTAAGTTTTTTTGTTTACAGAGCTCAATAATATTAATCCCATTAATATTATGCACCATGCGGGTGTAGCTCAGCTGGATAGAGTACCTGGCTACGAACCAGGCGGTCAGGGGTTCGAATCCCTTCACCCGCACCATATTTTCTTTTGCCACACCAACCCCTATTAATCCCCTTTGCTAACATTTCAATTTGCTACACGTAATGGCGCATCCTATAATAATACCAATCGGAATAAATAGCTGATCTATTTTACTGGTTAAAATAACTTACTTTTTTGTTGTAAGTTTCGCAAAGGGAACAACCATTTGTGTCAACTTACGCCTCAAATTAAGCCATTTTTCCTGCGCAAAATTTAGATCACATACTTAATTATTCAATGATGCGCCTTGCTCTCCATCCTTTTTCCCTGCAAGCCATGACCATCCTATTATGCGAATAGGTATGAGTCATTCATCGGTTTGGCGCAAATGGTTCTCTTTTGATAAGGAAATTTAATGAATTTAGGTGCGCAGTTATATGGCTTTAAAGAAGAAGAGTTGAAAATGAGGCCGGAAAAAGTGTTTAAGGCTATTGCTGATATCGGTTATCAAGCTGTGGAAATGCCTTTTGTACTTGAAGCTTCTTCATTATTAAATGAGTACGATTTAACATGTTCTGCCTTGCATATCGGCTCAGAGGGGCTGTTAAACTATGTTGAACTTCTCGACTATTTGGACCGCCATGATTGTGCTAATTTATGCGTTTCTGGTCCATTAGGTTGGCATGATCGTAGTTTAGAAAATTTTAGCGCGACATGCTCCATTATTAACAAGGCGGCAGAAGAATTTAAGGTTGCGGGTGTTAAGGTGCATTATCATAATCATGACTTTGAATTTTTAAAGTCGACGCGTAATGATATCACCCCCTTTGATATTCTTAATAAGGAGTTAGATATTACCAATGTGGGATTATGTGTCGATATCGGTTGGTTGCATTTAACGGGAATCGATCCCGTTCTCTTTTTAAAAGAGCATGCGAGTAGGATTTCATATTTACACCTAAGAGATTTTGCTCAGGGGCGATCTGTTGCGTTAGGTGAGGGGGAGGTTAAGCTTCTTCAGATAATGAAGACTTTTGACTTACTGAGCGATTTGCAGTGGTTGATGGTCGAGTTTGAACCAACGGATAATGCTTATCAATATTTTGCAAGGAGTGAGCGTTTTTTACGTGCGAATCATATTTGTTAATATCAATTAGTGGATATATTGCACGAGGGGAATTACCACGCAGAACTGGTTTTGAGCTAGCACCCCGTAGGTGAAGAAAAATAGCACCAATCTGCTTTGTTATAAAATCTCGATGTAGAATAACTATGCTGCAAATTTTTGCCTCGCATCTCGGCACTATTTTTCCTTTTATAGATTATTAGTAAAATTGAATGGTGAATATTTATTTGTTTTTATTGCATACTTGTTTTGTTTTTTTGTGTCTCAATAATATTCTCCATGTCTACTAATGTCTGATCTTTATTCGTGACAATCATCACCTAATTACAACATAAATTTGCTTTTTTCAAAGTAATCATTAGCTTTAAAAAAGCTTGTAATTGTTAATGTTTTAAGCTCTTTGAGGCTGTTTTATCTATACTTCCAATTTAATAGAAAATCCCGTATGATAATTTGTTTTTGAAACTCAGTTTAATTTCTTAATTCTTATTTTTTATAGGGTTATTAAGAGGTTAAGGTATGTTTATTAGGCTTTTTTAGCCTAAAAGTGGTGAGTTAGCTTTTTTATTCACCCTTTATTGCAGGTGATATTGTAGAGGAAGTGTGAATAATTATTCATTCACCTCTGTTTGTTAACAGGCATTTATTATGTACAAAAAGGATAATTACTATGGATGTTACTGAGTCATTATTAGAAGCATTAGTGTTAATGGGCTTAGGTATGGGCTTTGTGTTTCTGTTTTTAGGTTTATTGATGGTTGTCGTTAGCTTGATGGCAAAATATACGCCCGCAGATCTGCCCGTGACGAAAAAGGCCGTGCAAGGTGGTAACAATACCGCTGCCAATACGCAAATTAGCCCTCAATTAATTGCAGCAATGACTACGGCTGTGCAGCAATATCGCAAATCAACTGCACAATAAAGGAATATGAACTATGGAGAACGTGAAAATGGCGAAGCCTTTAGCAATAACAGAAGTGGTGCTGCGTGATGCGCACCAATCATTGTTTGCAACCCGAATGCGTATCGATGATATGCTACCGATTGCAGAAAAATTAGACAAAATGGGGTACTGGTCTTTAGAGACTTGGGGCGGTGCAACATTTGATTCGTGTATTCGTTATTTAGGTGAAGATCCATGGGATCGTATCCGCGCATTAAAAGCGGCCATGCCAAACACGCCACAGCAAATGTTATTACGCGGTCAAAATCTATTAGGTTACCGTCACTATGCCGATGATGTTGTTGAAAAATTTGTCGAACGAGCACATAAAAATGGCGTCGATGTGTTTCGTATCTTTGACGCGATGAATGATGTTCGTAATTTTGAAACTGCGATTAAGTCTGCCGTTAAAATTGGCGCGCATGCACAAGGTACAATTTCTTACACAACCAGCCCTGTTCATACTATTGATAACTGGGTTGATATGGCGAAACGCCTTGAAGATATGGGCAGCCATTCTATATGTATTAAAGATATGGCGGGTCTGTTAAAGCCATATGAAGCAGAAGAGCTAATTACAAAAATTAAAGCGAGTACCAATATACCACTGGCGTTGCATTGTCATGCAACGACGGGATTAAGTCTTGCTACACAGCAAAAAGCGATTGATGCGGGTATTGATATTATCGATTCTGCAATTTCTTCAATGAGTATGACCTATGGCCATTCGCCAACGGAAACACTTGTTTCAATTGTTGAAGGGACAGAGCGAGATACCGGACTTAACCTTCCTCAATTAGCTGAAATATCATCATATTTCCGAGAAGTACGTAAAAAATATGTGAAATTTGAAGGGGAATTAAAAGGCGTTGACCCACGTATTTTAATCGCTCAAGTTCCTGGCGGTATGCTGACAAATATGGAAAGCCAACTTAAGCAGCAAGGTGCTGCAGATAAGATGGATGACGTATTAAAAGAGATCACCGTTGTACGTAAAGATCTGGGTTATATTCCCTTGGTTACACCAACATCACAAATTGTTGGCACACAGGCGGTTATTAACGTTTTAATGGGTGAGCGCTATAAAAATATCACTAAAGAGACTGCTGGTGTATTAAAAGGCGAATATGGTGCCGCTCCTGCTCCATTTAATGCCGAGCTTCAAGCTAAAGTACTTGACGGTGCCAAGGCAATCACTTGTCGTCCTGCTGATAATCTTGCACCAGAGATGGATCACCTTGTTAGTGAGCTCAAAAAAGTGGCTGCTGAAAAAGGTATTACATTAGCGAAAGAAGAGATTGATGACACGCTAATTTATGCTTTATTCCCTGAAATCGGCCTCAAATTCCTAGAAAATCGTAATAACCCAGATGCTTTTGAACCTGTACCAAGCGCGGATGATCTATTACCAGCTGCGCCAGTGAAGAAAGGTAAAGCGGAAACTTACTCCGTTGCTGTTGATGGTCAATTATACACCGTACAGGTTGGCCCTGAAGGTAGCATTAGCGGTATCACTGCTTCAGCTGCACCAGCACCTGTTACTAATGTTGCATCTGCATCAACGAGCGGTACAGGTGAAGATCTTCCTGCACCACTTGCGGGTAATATTTTCAAACTACTTGTTAAGCAAGGCGAACAAGTTAATGAAGGTGATACGCTGCTCGTTATGGAAGCGATGAAAATGGAAACAGAAATTCGAGCAACTAAATCAGGCATAGTACAAGCCATTTTAGTTAAAGAAGGTGATTCTGTTGCAGTGGGTGAAGCCCTCTTTACAATAGGTTAAGGAAGTAATTAAGTGGATGGATTAACGACACTTTGGAATGATACGGGCATTGCTCACTTTGAGTGGCCCGGATTAGTTATGATGGCAGTTGGTGCTTTACTGTTATATTTAGCAATCGTGCGGAAGTTTGAGCCTTTATTATTATTACCTATTGGTTTTGGCGCAGTATTAGCCAATATTCCCAATGCCGGTTTTACTGAAGAAGGTGGTATGCTTTATTACATTTATCATGTGGGTATTGAAACGGGTGTATTTCCGTTAATTATCTTCATGGGTGTTGGGGCATTAACTGATTTTGGCGCTTTGATTGCTAACCCTAAAACTTTGCTATTGGGTGCTGCTGCGCAGTTTGGTATCTTTGCGACCCTGTTTGGCGCGATTTTACTTAATCTTGTACCAGGTTTTAATTTTAGCATGGCTGATGCGTCGGCTATTGCAATTATTGGTGGTGCCGATGGCCCTACGGCGATATTCTTAGCTTCAAGACTTGCACCCGATTTACTCGGTGCGATTGCGGTTGCTGCTTATTCCTATATGGCATTGGTACCAATCATTCAGCCCCCTATCATGCGTGCATTAACGACACCAGCGGAGCGTGAAATAAAAATGGAACAGTTGCGTCCAGTAAGTAAAAAAGAGAAGATCATTTTCCCACTTGCTGTACTTTTTTTAACTATTCTATTTTTACCCGCAGCAACGCCATTAGTCGGTATGTTCTGTCTTGGTAATTTAATGCGAGAATCAGGGGTTGTGGATCGTTTAAGTTCCACCGCTCAGAATGAGTTAATTAATATTGTAACCATTTTCCTAGGCTTAGGCGTGGGCTCTAAACTATCTGCAGATAAGTTTTTAAACTTAGAGACCTTAGGTATTTTGGGATTAGGTGCAATAGCCTTCTCTATTGGTACGGCTTCTGGCGTGTTAATGGCGAAAGCGATGGGGCGCTTTTCAAAAAGTCCTATCAATCCTTTAATCGGTGCGGCAGGTGTTTCTGCTGTGCCTATGGCTGCGCGTGTAGCTAATAAAGTTGGATTAGAAGCTAATCCCCATAACTTTTTGTTAATGCATGCAATGGGGCCTAATGTAGCAGGGGTGCTTGGTAGTGCCGTTGCTGCTGGTGTATTGCTAGCGCTAGTTGGCTAAACGACTATTAAATATCGGTTAGTGTAAAAGGCCACTTAATAAAGTGGCCTTTTTTATTGGAGTTTGAATGTGTGGTCTGAATATATCACTCTCTTTTTTAGTGGTTTAATTTCATCAACACTCTTTCCGGTGGTTGGAGCTATTGTTGATTTATTATGTAAAAAACGCACCACAGCATGCCTTTGGATATTTATTAGCGGGAAGTATTGGTAATACATTGGGGGCGGTTATTACCTATTTTATGGGGTATTATTTTTATTGGGGGCGGGATAAAGCTCAACATAAATATATAAGATTAACGGCATTTTGTCGACGTTATGGTGCTCCTGCGCTATTACTTAGTTGGTTACCCGTTATTGGCGATCTATTACCCTTAATTGCAGGGTGGTTTAAGCTGCGGATAATGCCCTGTTTGATATTTATTTTTCTTGGCAAAGCGCTACGATACGGCATAATTATAGTTTCGACACTATATTTTCTATAAAATTGCATATTAGCTGCTTTTTAAAGTATGCTGAGATTTATTTTAACCACCTGAAAGGGGTTTACCTTGTCTCTTGATTTTCAGCAAAAATTAGCTTTTCTAGCTCAACAACCAGAAGCATTGAGTCAATTTGGTCGCGGTATTGAGCGTGAAGCATTACGTATCAAATCTGATGGCAAATTATCTTCAGATAAACATCCCGATGCCTTTGGTAGCGCCCTTTGCCATGAATCAATCACCACTGATTTTGCCGAAAGTTTAATGGAATTTATCACGCCTGTTGCCAAAGATGTCCCGCAACTATTTAATTACTTAAATGATATTCACCATTACAGTGCTAAAAATTTAGCGGCAGATGAGATGCTCTGGCCTATTAGCATGCCCTGTTATGTTGAAAAGGAAGATAACATTGAGCTTGCCCAATACGGTAGCTCTAATGTAGGTTTAATGAAGACAGCCTATCGGCAAGGGTTGAAAAATCGTTATGGCTGCATGATGCAAGTGATTGCAGGTGTGCATTATAATTTTTCATTACCGAGCGCATTTTGGCCTGTTTGGTCACAGATGCATGGCGCTGATTTAACGCCGCAAGAGGCGCAGTCAGCGGGGTATTTTGCTTTAATCCGTAATTATATGCGTTTTGGTTGGATCATTCCTTATCTGTTTGGTGCATCACCTGCGATTTGCAGTTCTTTTATTCAAGGCAAAGAAACACCTTTACAGTTTAAAAAGTTGGCTAAAGGGACTATCTATTTACCCTATGCAACCTCTCTACGTTTGAGTGATTTAGGTTATACCAATAGTTCGCAATCTTCTTTAAATATTTGTTATAACAGTTTAGAAAATTATCTTGCTAGTGTTTCCGAAGCTTTACATAAAAAGTCCCCTGAATTTAAAGCATTAGGAATTAAGAAAAATGGCAAATACATTCAGCTAAATGACAATGTACTGCAAATAGAAAATGAGCTGTATGCATCGATTCGTCCTAAAAGGGTGCAAAAAAAAGGTGAAACACCATCACAGGCTTTGCATGCTCGTGGTGTCGAATATGTTGAAATTCGCTCTTTAGATGTCAATCCATTTTCTAAAGTAGGGATCACCGAAGAGCAAGTGAACTTTTTGGATTTATTTTTAACTTGGTGTGCGATTACCCCTTCTGATGAGATAAACGAGGCGCAATCAACCCATTTACGCACTAATTTCAGTCAAATAGTGACTGAGGGGCGTCAACCCGATTTACGGCTTGCCATTAATGGAAAAGAGCAAAGTGTATCGGCGTGGGGCGCGGAGATAATGGCGCAATTAATGGATCTGGCCAGCGTTTTTGATAAGCAGCAAAATGTCAGCCACTACGAGCAAGCCATTGCGCATATCGCAGAGTACTTCCGTCAGCCAGAATTAACTAATTCCGCGCGAGTATTAGATAAACTGCTAGCGGCTAATGTTGATAATGGTATCTTAGCTTTGTCGCTGGCAAAAGAATATAAAATAGCGTTATGCGAGCAGGGGTATCAGCTATGGTCGGATCAATATTTTGAGCAACAGCGTTTGGCTTCGCTTGAAAAACAGCAACATATCGAGCAGCAGGATACGCTTAGTTTTGATCACTATTTGCAACAATATTTTACGAATGCAGAAACATATTAATTGATAATAGAATAGGTTTAAATATGGTAAATAAAAAGATCCTTTTATCTTTACTCTTGACCCTCTTTGTGACGGCATGTGCAACGCCGCCACCGAAAAATCCGGATAATATTTGCCATATATTTTTTGAAAATCGCGATTGGTATGAAGCCTCCAAGGATATGAATAAAAAGTGGGGGACACCGATCCACGTACCGATTGCGATGATGTACCAAGAGAGTAGTTTCAAGCATGATGCTGCACCTCCCATGCAATATTTTTGGTTTATTCCAATTGGTAGAGCAAGTGATGCCTATGGTTATGCGCAGGCTAAAACGATGACTTGGGATGATTATAAACGTGAAACGGGGATTCATGGGCAAGCCGTGATGATTTTGCCGATGCCGTTGATTTTATGGGCTGGTTTACCAGTAAAACGCATAAAGTTAATGGTATTTCAAAGTGGGATGCCTATCGCCAGTATCTTAATTACCATGAAGGCTGGGGAGGTTATAAAAAGCAAAGTTATAACAAGAAACCTTGGTTAATTAAAGTAGCTCGTAAAGTAGATAATCGTGCAAAACAGTACTCAAGCCAATTAAAGGGTTGCCAAGAGAACTTAGATTCAAGCTGGTTATGGCGACTGTTTTTTGCCTAACCCGTGACGGATATTCATTCATTAAAAGAAGGAAATGAGATGCCATTACTCGATAGTTTTACTGTTGATCATACAATTATGAACGCTCCAGCAGTACGCATTGCTAAAAAAATGCAAACACCTGGAAAAGATACTATCACTGTCTTTGATTTACGTTTTACAACGCCCAATAAAGAGATGCTTTCTGAAAAAGGTATTCATACACTTGAGCATCTATATGCGGGCTTTATGCGTGATCATTTAAATGGTGAGCACGTTGAAATTATTGATATTTCGCCAATGGGATGTCGTACAGGTTTTTATATGAGCTTGATTGGTTCGCCTAGTGAGGCTGATGTTGCTTCTGCATGGTTAGCCTCTATGCAGGATGTGTTGAAGGTGCAAGATCAAAAAGATATTCCTGAGTTAAATGAATACCAATGTGGTACCTATTTAATGCACTCGCTCGAGGAGGCGCAAGCAATCGCTCGCGCTATTATTGAAGCGGGTATTGGTACTAATAAGAATGAAGATATTGCCTTAAGTGAAGCGCAGTTACAGCAGCTATAATTTCATTAATCGTACTTATACCAATCCCTATTATTGTCTGATTGCGTAATAAGTACGATTTTCATCTCAGGTGAAGTAGCTTTAAGTATGAGATCTAAATTTTGCGCAGGAAAAGTGACTTAATTTGAGGCGTAAGTTGACGCAAATGGTTGTTCCCTTTGCGAAACTTACAACAAAAAAGTAAGTTATTTTAACCAGTAAAATAGATCAGCTATTTATTCCGATTATATGGTATTACTTATTCATCATCCTTATATAGATGCGGGAGCACTTTGACTAACTTCACCATATTATTTTCTACTTCTAAAATTTCCATCGGATAGCCGCAAATACGGGCACTAATTTTCTCGGTAGGAATCTCTTCTAAATGTTCTAAAATCAAGCCATTGAGTGTGCGAGGGCCATCGGTAGGTAAAGTCCAACCCATCTCTTTGTTGATGTCTCGTAAACCTAAGCTACCTTCGATAATATAAGAGTTATCGTGTTGCTTATAAATCTCTTTAGAATTAACAGGAAGATGTGTTGTCGTAAAGTCGCCAACGATTTCTTCTAAAATATCAGCGAGCGTGACTAACCCTTGAATATCACCATATTCGTCTACCACTAGGCCTATGCGCTCTTTATTTTGTTGGAATTTTATGAGCTGTGTATTTAGAGGCGTACCTTCTGGGATAAAATAGAGCTCTCTCACACTACGTAATAGTGTTGTTTTAGTGAAATCTTCCCTTAATAAAATCAGCAAACAATCACGTGCATGGATAAAGCCTATCGCATCATCGATGGTGTCGCGATAAAGCAAAGTCATGGTATGTGTACGGTGCTTTAATTGCTTAAGAATGACATCCCACTCTTGGTTGATATCGATTGCAGCAATTTCATTACGTGGGATCATAATTTCATCGACGGTCACTTTTTCAAGCTCAAGAATACTTAGCAGCATCTCTTGGTGGTGAACCGGTATCATTCCGGCAGCCTCTCTCACAACAGAGCGCAACTCATCGCTCGAAAGAGCATGGTCACTATTGTGAGTAACGTTCACACCAAAGATACGTAATAAGCCGTTGGAGATACCGTTAATCAACCATACACAAGGGCTAAGTAACACTTGTAATGGGCGTAACAAAAAGGAACTTGGAAAAGCAATTTTTTCAGGGTAGAGAACAGCTAATGTCTTTGGTGTTACTTCTGCAAAAATTAAAATAACAAAGGTTAATACCCCTGTTGCAATGGCAATGCCGGCATCCCCGTAAATTCGTTGGCCAATGATAGTGGCTAATGCTGAAGCGAGGATATTAACAAGATTGTTACCAATCAAAATAAGGCCGATCAGTTTATCTGGCTTATTAAGTAGTTTTTCAACACGTAATGCTACTTTATTCTTGTCCTGTGCAAGATGGCGTAGGCGATAACGGTTGAGAGACATCATGCTCGTTTCTGAACTCGAAAAATAAGCAGAGATTAGAATTAAAATAACAAGCGTAATTAGTAAAGCACTGGTTGGAATGTCGTTCAATGTATTCTCTTTTGTATGGGTTACTATTTATTAATGAATGATACTAACGAAGAAAATGTATAAAAAAAAGTTAATTAGTCGATTATATTTAGTAATTATCAATAAATTGTACTCAATTAAAGACGTTAAGGGGGTAGATTAACGTTTTTACATATAAAACTCAATGCTAGTTAGTTTGTATATAAAATATACATTAAATTAATTTAACATGAATAAAAAAAGACCTTAGCAATATTCGCTAAGGTCTTAATTAACTAATACAACAAAATGGATGTTTCTTAGCTGTTGTAATTAATCTCTTTGGCTTTGAGTTTTAATGTTTCATCAAACTCTTTGATCGGTTTATGAGTACTGGCGACAAAAGAGTAGATGACGGGTAAAATAAATAGCGTAAATAGAGTGCCTAAGGATAAGCCTGCCACGATCACAACCCCAATACCAAAACGACTAACAGCGCCTGCGCCACTCGCAAAAAGTAATGGAATAAGACCAGCAACCATTGCCGCAGTGGTCATCAAAATAGGGCGTAAACGAATGGTTGCTGCTTTTTGTACCGCTTCGATACGATTTAAACCATGGTGTAATTGCTCCTCTTTGGCAACTTCAGCAATCAAAATACCATGCTTAGTGATTAATCCTACGAGCGTTATTAGACCGACTTGCGTGTATATATTCATCGTAGGGGGGTGCCAGAACCCTCCCGTAAACCCAAGCATCATTGCGCCGATATTAATCAGCGGGCCTGAGGCCATCACCACCAGAGCGCCACTGATAGCAAGCGGAACGGTCATTAAGATAACTAATGGATCGCGAACACTTTCGAATTGACTAGCCAGCACTAAAAAGATGATCAAAATAGCCAAGATAAAGGTCATGTAAAGCGCATCGCCTTCGCTAACGAACTGTCGTGCCTCCCCAAGATAGTCATGGCGGTAACCTAAAGGTAATTTACTAGTCGCGAGCTCTTCAAAGAAGGTAATGGCATCGCCCATCGCAAAACCGGGGGCTAAAACAGCACCGATAGATGCACTATTTAACTGGTTAAAGTGTGGTAATGAACGTGGCTCAGCAACCACATCAATAGTGATTAAATTGCTCAGTGGTAACATGTCTCCATTTTTAGCGCGTACGTAAAAATTACCTAATTTATCTGGCGATAAACGGTATTTCCGTTCTACTTGTGCGATTACTTCATAACTACGCCCATGGAGGTCGATGCGATTTAGGTAGCCATCACTTAATAGAGTTCCCAAGGTGATACCTATATCTTGCATGGTAACGCCATACGCACCTGCTTTATCGCGATCTATTTTGATTTTCATTGTCGCTGAATCAAAGGCAAGATCAAGTTCAGAATAGACAAAGTTAGGGTTTGCCTGTGTCGCTGCGAGTACATCACTGGCGATACTAACTAAGCTCTCAAATGGATTTGCTGTTGATATAACAAACTGTACCGGTAAGCCACCTGATGAACCCGGTAACTCAGGCATTTGGAAAGCCGTGGTCGCGACCGCGGGAAAATCATTAAATAACGGTGCTAAGGCCGTCGCAAGCTGTTTAGGATCTTTATCGCGCTGACTCCAAGGCTTCATGATTGCAATACCAAAGGCTTGATTGGCATTTGGTCTGCCAGAAATACCGAGGGTACTTTGTACCTCGGGTTGCTTCGCTATTTCAGCGGTTATCTTACCTATGCTGTTTTCAATGTAGTCGAGATTGGCATTGGCTGGCGCCTTAGCCATCATCATTAATGCCCCTTTATCTTCTTTGGGAGCTAGTTCCGCAGGAATAAATTTAAATAGGAAAGGCAAAGAGATAAAAACTAAAATTGAAAAAAGGATCACAGCTGGACGACGAACCATCAACTTTTCAAGCAGGCGCGAATAGCGTGAGGTAACACCTGAAAGCGTGTTTTCAACGGCTTGTTCGAAACGATTTGCCTGATGGTTGCTTTTAAGCATTTTACTACACATCATCGGCGATAGTGTTAATGCAATAATACCGGAAACAAACACTGAGCCTGCCAAAGTTAATGCAAATTCAGTAAATAGTGATCCCGTTATTCCCCCCATTAAGGCAATAGGCGCATAAACAGCTGCCAGTGTTATCGTCATCGAAATAACGGGGACGGCAATCTCCCGGGTTCCTATAATGGCCGCGCGGTAGGGATCTTCTCCGGCTTTAATATGGCGATCAATATTTTCTACCACAACAATTGCATCATCGACTACTAAACCTATTGCTAATACCATTGCCAGTAATGTCATTAAGTTAAGGGTAAAGCCAAATAGTTGCATCACAACGAGCACGCCAATCAGTGACAATGGAATGGTAATGATAGGGATAATCACCGCACGCCATGAGCCTAAAAATAGCACCATCACCACTAATACGATTAAACCGGCTTCAGCGATGGTTTTAATGACTTCTGAAATCGACTCTTCAATGGCGATAGTTGAGTCATACAACACCTCCATTTGTATTGAACTTGGATTGTTTTTAGCTAAATCGGGTAAAATGGCATTGATTCCCGCGGTAATATCGAGCGGATTTGCCGTTGGTGCCGCATCAATTGCGACAACCACCGCTTCATTACCGTTAGCCATGGTGCGAGTGGTATCATGACTTTTTTCCAATGAAACGCGAGCGATATCCTGTAGGCGGATCACCTTGCCATTTTCACGCGTCGCTATGATCAGGTTTTCTAACTCAGCCGCTGTTTTCACTTGCGTTTCACTACTACCATTAAAAAGGGTGTAATAGCTGTTGGCTTGCCCCGTTGCCGATTGGATATTGTTGGCTTGTAAAATTTGTACAACATCTTGTGTGGTTAGTGAAAAACCAGCCATTCGCTCAGGATCGATCCAAATTCTTAGCGCAAATGGCGTTCCACCATATAAGTTCACTTTAGCTACACCATTGATGCTAAATAACTGCGGTTTAATAACGCGCTCTAGATAATCGGTGATTTGACTAGCGTTCAGTTCTGCGCTTGAAAATGAGATATAAATAACCGATGTTGTTGAACCGGTGCTCATATCGATAGTCGGATCTTCAGCTTCACTCGGCAGTTGTGAGCGCACACTATTTACTTTAGCAAGGATATCAGCAACCGCGCCATTGGGATCGGTATTGAGTTTCATGAAGACTGTAATTGTTGAGTTGCCCATAAAACTTTGCGACGTAATAAAATCAATGTTATCTGCTTGGGCAATGGCTTGCTCGATGGGTTGAGTTATAAACCCTTGAATCAGATTCGCATTGGCACCGTAATAACTCGTCGACACCGTCACTACGGTATTTGTCATGCTCGGATACTCGCGTACTTGCATCGTGCTAAGGGCTTGTAGTCCTAATAGCACTATCAATAAACTCAGCGATATCGCAAGTATCGGGCGGCGTATAAAAATATCAGTAAATTTCATCTGCTCACCTATAGTGCTGGAGTGGTCGAGGGGATGTCTAACGCGTCAGACTCTGTGATTTTTACATGTGCGCCATTGCTTAAACGGACTTGACCACTGGTAACTATCTGTTCGCCTTCCTTGAGCCCATCGAGTATGCGGATCATGCCATTTTTACTTTTACCTAGTTTAACAATACGTTGCTCGACTTGTAAGAAGGTTGAATCATCACTATTTTTTTGCTCCGAGATCACATACACGGTTTCACCATATAGTGTGTAGTTAATCGCGGTTTCCGGAATAATAACCTGTTGATGTAATGTTGGTAGGATAATACTTGCTTTAGCAAACATGCCTGAACGTAGCTTTTGCTCTTGATTAGGAATGTCTGCTTGCACTTGAATGACGCCACTTTGGTAATTTACTGCAGGTTCAATCGCTGAAATAGTCCCTGTAAAGGCAACCCCAGGCTCAGCATCCACGGCGATATTCATTGCTTGGCCAATAAAAATTTTATTAAGATCATTTTGTGGCACAATAAAACGGATTTGCATTTTGCTAACATCTTCTAAGCGAACGATATCGTGACCCGCTTCTAAATAATCGCCTAAGAAGATATTTTTAATACCAGCAATGCCATCAAAGGGAGCGCGAATAATACGGCGACTAATAGTTGCTTGATAGCTTTCTATTTGCCCCTGTAATGCCAAATATTCAGCCTCTGCATCATCTACCTGCCCCTGTGAAACAGAACCTTTAGTTAACAGAGAACGCATCCGTTGATAGTTACTTTTTACTGACGGCATGCGCCCCTGCGCCGCTTTTAAATTGGCTTCTTCGATTTCTGAGTCAAGGTAAACGAGTGCTTCACCTTCGGTTAATTTTTGCCCTGATTTGAAATTTATTTTAACCACTTTACCGGCGACTTCATTGGCAATATCAACGCCTTGAATAGGTTCAATAAAGCCAATAGCTCGAAGGTGTGGGGTCCAATCGTTAAGTGTAATGTTGCTGCTAGTAACGGCAAATTCAGGAATTGGGCGATTGGCTAAGAACTCCTTCACCTTTGCAGCTTTCATTATGTTAAAGGCAATAACAGTACCAAAAATTAGTATTGCTAATACTATTGCCGAAGCGATCCATTTTTTCATTTTATTACCTTATTATTTTAATGATGATTGTTGAATAATTAACCAAGAAGCATCTCTTACTTGATTTATTTGTTGTTCACTCGTTTCAAAACGTTGCCTTAACTGTTTTTTGGCCAATTCAATGGAAGTGTCAAAACTTAGAGTGATCAGCATTGGTATTTGCCATGGCAAGAAACGTCCTTCATCTATACCCTGTTGATAAAAGTCGATTAAAGGAGCAAAAGCGACATCTTCAAAAAGTGTTATCTCTGCTTGTTGTTCATTAGGGATAAAATAGAGCATATCGATCACCGTTAAACGTTGCGGATTGCTCAGTACGGCATCGAAGGCGTTACGCCAAAGTAGATCATATTTTTGTTTCGGTGTTTGCTTGTTAGACCAGCCTTTAAATATTGTTTCCGCGGCCTCCTTACGAATATGCTGATGCAATTGCGACATTAGCATATCTTTGCTATCAAAATAGCGATAGATGGTGCCTGCGGCAACACCCGCTGTTTTTGCCAACATTTTCATGGATAATCCATAAAAACCATGAACGGCGAGCAATTTTTCAGCAGCAGCCAATATCCTTATACGCTTGTCCATAATAGTCCCGTAAAATGAATGAACGTTCATTATCGTTTATTGTCTCTATAAAATACAACAATAATTGGAATAAATTCATTAGCTGTGAATATTCTTTATTTATTAGCTATGAATAACTTTTATTCATACGTTATGAATGACCATATAGATTGGTATTCAACTAAAACTACCGTAAAATTGAGATGCAAGTCATCATTATTATCAATTAGGAAAAACATGAAGCTAAATCCCGGTCAAGATGCCGCTGTAAAAATGATTTCAGGCCCCTGCCTTGTGTTAGCGGGTGCGGGCAGTGGTAAAACGAGGGTGATCACCAATAAAATCGCTCATTTAGTGCAAAATTGTGATTATTTAGCTAAACATATCGCCGCCGTCACATTTACCAATAAAGCCGCTCGAGAGATGAAGGAGCGTGTTAGCCAAACCCTTGGCCGTAAAGAGGCGCGTGGCTTAATGGTCTCCACATTTCACTCCTTGGGATTGGATATCATTAAACGCGAATATAAAGTATTAGGTATGAAGGCGGGATTTAGTCTGTTTGATGATCAAGATACCTTAGCCTTGCTAAAAGAGTTGACTGCTAAGCAACTGCAAGAAGATATGGATTTGTTAAAGGCGTTAATCACACAAATATCGAATTGGAAAAATGCCCTGATACTACCAGCACAAGCGATAAAACAGGCGCGTGGTGAGCGCGATGTGCTATTTGCCCACTGTTATGACCTTTATCAGCGCCAATTAAAAGCTTACAACGCACTCGATTTTGATGATTTAATTGTGTTGCCAACTCTGCTTCTAACGCTGAAAGAAGAGGTGCGTTTGCGTTGGCAGAAAAAAATACAGTATTTATTGGTAGATGAATATCAAGATACCAATACGAGCCAATATGAGTTAATTAAAGCGTTAGTGGGCGAACGTGCACGATTTACAGTGGTAGGGGATGATGATCAGTCTATTTACTCATGGCGAGGAGCGCGTCCAGAAAACTTAGTCTTGTTACAAAACGACTTTCCGCAGTTAAAAGTGATTAAACTTGAGCAGAACTATCGCTCTAGTCAACGTGTTTTAAAGGCGGCGAATGTACTGATTGCTAATAATCCCCATGAATTTGATAAACGCCTGTTTAGTGAATTGGCCTATGGTGAGTCAATCAAAGTGTTGTTTGCCAAAAATGAACAACATGAAGCAGAGCGTGTGGTAATGGAGCTTTCAGGCCATAAATTTATGAATGGGGCTTCCTTTAGCGATTATGCGGTACTTTACCGTGGTAATCATCAAAGTCGCTTGTTAGAAAAGGTGATGATGGAAAATCGCATCCCCTATCGCATTAGTGGTGGAACCTCTTTTTTTGCACGCAGTGAAGTGAAAGATATCATGGCTTATCTTAAGCTATTGGTGAATCAAGACGATGACAATGCCTTTTTACGTGTTGTTAATACACCGCGTCGTGGTATTGGTCCGGGGACATTAGAAAAACTCGGTAGTTATGCCAATATGCGCCATACGACATTGTTTGCTGCCAGTTTTGAATTGGGATTAGAACAAACCTTGTCAGGTAAAGGGTTACTTTCCTTACAAGCGTTTACGCGCTGGTTAGTAGAGCTCAATGATCGCCTAAAACGAGAGGATAATATCGATGTGGTGCGCGATCTGATCCGTGATATTGGTTACGAAGATTGGTTATATGAAAGCAGCCCAAGTCCGAAAGCTGCGGAAATGCGCATGAAAAATGTGTCGATGCTGTTTAAATGGGTGACGGAAATGCTCAAGGGCGATGACCTTGATGAAGAGATGACGCTTGAGCAAGTTGTTGCACGTTTAACCCTGCGCGATATGCTTTCTCGTAATGAAGAAGAAGAGGAGCTTGACCAAGTACAGTTAATGACCCTGCATGCATCTAAGGGGCTTGAGTTTCCCTATGTTTATATGATTGGTATGGAAGAGGGGATTTTGCCGCACCAAGTGAGTATTGATGAGGATAATGTTGAAGAAGAGCGCCGCCTTGCCTATGTTGGGATTACTCGTGCACAAAAAGAGTTAACCTTTACGCTTGCTAAGGAGCGCAATCAATACGGTGAAACCATCAAACCCACTCCGAGTCGTTTTTTATTTGAGTTACCTCAAGATGATCTCGATTGGGAGAGTGGGCCGAAAAAGAAAAGCGAAGAACAAAAGAAACAACTTGCAGAAAAGGGGATTGCTAATTTGCGTGCTCTGTTTGACTAACAAAATAGCGATGCCTCGTTAGCATCTATTTATTCCTACACTTAAATAGACTTCATAATTACAGGAGTTGCTATAAAAGCAATCTTTGCAAGGGAAGGATATCAGTTTCACTGTTTTGCAAAGGTGTAGTTATTTTTCCCTTGTTTTTTGACCTTATACATCGCTTTGTCGGCTAATTTAATTAACTCGACAGAGTTATCTCCATGGTCTGGATATATCGCGATACCAATGCTAGCGCCAATGTTTATCTGGGTATCTTCGACGTCATAGGCGAGCGTAATTGTTTTAATTATTTTGTCAGCGATTACCGAAATAGCCTTTGAGTCTGCGATGTCTGTTAAAAAAATCCAAAATTCGTCACCACCAATACGTGCAACGGTGTCAACTTCACGAACCGTTGAGCAAAGCCGAGCCGCTGTCTCCTTAAGAACAAAATCCCCTGCATCGTGCCCTAGGGTGTCATTGACGTTTTTAAAACCATCGAGATCTACAAACATCACCGCGACTTTTGTTTTATTGCGTTTAGCCGTGGCTATATATTTTTCGAGACGATCCATTGAAAGTCGACGGGTCGGCAATCCGGTCAATGCATCGTGATTTGCCATTTCAAAGATACGTTGTTTAGCATTTTTTAGCGCGGTAATATCTTCTTTTATAGCAATATAATTACTAATGTAGCCATTTTGTTGTTTAACGGGGGTGATTGAGGCGATTTCCCAGTATAGCTCACCATTTTTTTTACGGTTATGGAGCTCTCCTCGCCAAGTATCTCCGGCTGTTAGGGTCTCCCATAGCCCTTTGTATATCTCCGTATTTATTTCACCTGATTTTAAAATACGTGGATTTTTCCCTATCAATTCATCTTTTGTATATCCCGACTTTTCTATAAAAGCGCGGTTAACATACTCAATTGCCCCTGTTGTATCGGTAATAATGATTGAAGATGCCGATTGTTTTACCGCCATAGAAAATAGTTGTAACTCAGCTTTTAACGCAGCTTGGCTAAAAAGGGTCAGGGTTATGGCGCTGCCGCCAATGGTAAGGATTCCTGCTATGAAGACTAATGTTGTCGAAGTACTTGTGGACATGAACGTATTGTCATAGGGGGTGAGTAAAGCAACCGTTGCTCGTATTGCGTAGGCTAGCGCGAAAAAGCCAAAGATAATTGCAACGGGCGTTCCAGCGTGTCTCCAGGCCGTATAATTATTATGAATCAATGTAATGACAATCGCGGAACAGATCATGACTAATGCGATGGAGAATAGGGTGATTCTTATCGTTAAATCATTTTCAAAGTAAGTAAAGTAGTAAAAAGTGAGTGCGACTATTGCTGGGAGAATGAAGTCAAAAAATAGTAGTGTAGGGCGTTTTATAAAAATGCATATACCGCGCAAGATTTGTGAAAATCCAATAATCATCACTGTATTGGCAATAATAATAGAGATAAAATCAGGAATCGAGCCGCGGCCAGACAGCAAAAAACTGGCAAAAGTGATAAGGGTCATACCCGACGCCCAGAAGCCTGCTCCATTATGTCGAGGTTGCGTACGCCATAGAGAAAAGAGTGCGATAGTTGAGCCGATAGAAATAATGGCGGTGACGACCAGTAGTGTACGGGTATCTAATATAAGCATGTTAGAGATACTCTAATCTCAAATAATTCGCCATCGCTAAAATTCCTTTTTCTTTAACGTTTTAACTCTAATGTTAATGGAATAAAAAAGGAAAGCTAGTTACTTTCCTTTTTTTGGGGAAAAACAGAGAGAATACTACTGGATTTCACATTGTTTGCTTAGATATCTGGTGAAGTATCATCAGGTTGTTTTGCTGGATTCGGATCTTTTTCGACCAAGCCTGCTGATATATCGATAACATCTTGCTCCGATAAAGTACCTGCTGAATATTTTAGTTGTAGCACACTGACAATGTAATCGTAGCGTGCATTGGCGAGTTGATTCTCTGCGGAATACAATTTTCGTGTTGAATCCAGTACATCAACGATTGTACGAGTGCCGACTTCAAAACCTGCTTCGGTTGCCTTAAGGGCGCTTTGTGAGGAGACAACGGTCTGTTCGTAAGCTCTAATGGAGCTAATTGAAGCGCCTACATCATTATAGCCTCGGCTAACTTGTGACTCGATTAAGCGGAAGGATTCAACTAACTCTTCGCTCATATAGACATAGTTATATTGCGCTTGTTTCACTTGTGAAGTGAGTTTGCCACCAGTATAGAGTGGCACGCTAAATTTTAGTCCGATCGAGCCTGTGCTTGCATCACCGCTACGAAAATCATCTTTATCATAATCAATATCACGATAGCCTACATCGGCCACTAAATCTAAGGTGGGATTATGTCCTTTTTCAGCTAAATCAATTTGCATTTTTGCTATTTCTTTAGCGATCCGCTTGCTATGTAAATCTAAATTTTTATCAATGGATGTATTGCGCCATACTTGTGCATCACCATTCAGTGGTTGTGTCGAAAATGTTTTAGTATTTAAAAATGAAATATTGCGAATATCTTCGCCAGTGATTTCACGTAGCGCATAATAGGAGTTATCCAGATCATTCTGGGCAATAATCTCACTAGCGACGGTTCTATCATATTCCGCTTGAGCTTCGTGAACATCGGTAATGGCAATCAAACCCACCTCAAAGCGTTGCTTGGTTTGTTCTAGTTGACGCGACACCGCGCGTTTATTGGCTTGCACAGATTTCACCGCTTCATCGGCACGCAATATTGCAAAATAAGCTATGGATGTTCTTAGTATTAAATCCTGTGCGGCATTACCGTAGATAGCAGCAAATTGCATTGCCTGTTTCTCAGCAATATCAAACTGTTGCCAATAGTTTCCATTATAAATTGATTGGCTTAAGGAAATATTTCCGCCATAGTTGGTGTTGTCTGTTGCATTTTGGCTGCTGTCTACATAATTGCTATCTAAACCAAATCCTATTTGTGGTAATAATGCAGCCTTGGCATCGGTGATTTGCTCAACTGCATTATCATAACGTGCCTTGCTCTTCAAAATAACAGGGTCTTTGAGTTTAGCTGATTGATAAACTTCTAATAGTGAATCGGCATTCACGGAGTAGCTAGATAGTGATAGTGCCACTAATGAAGCGATCATGCTGTATTTTATGGTCATGGGTAGAAATCCTATTGAAATTGCAGAATGCATAGTCACCTAAGTGTATTATAAAATAATTGTATATATAAATTTATTTTGATAATTGTGCAAAAATAAGGATGATTCAATGAAGAGTGATAGTGAAATAGTTAGTTATCAACAGCATGACGTAGAGGTGCTGAACAAAGAAGTATTATATAAAGGTTTTTTTAGTTGTAGTAAATACACACTAAGACACAAGCTTTTTTCAGGGCAGTGGAGTTCAGAATTGCAACGCGAATTTTTTGAACGTGGGCATGCGGCTGCGTTATTGCCCTATGATGCAGCAAAAGATTGTGTCATTTTGCTCGAGCAGTTTCGTTTTGGTGCTATGCATACCGATCAATCTCCCTGGTTACTTGAGTTGGTTGCTGGAATCATTGAAGAAAATGAGAGTGCAGAAGAGGTTGCTAAGCGAGAGGCGACTGAGGAAGCGGGATTAACCGTTAGTAAATGTCATTTTATCAATAAGTTTTTAGTCAGCCCTGGGGGAACGACGGAGCAAATTTCGTTGTTTGCTGCCGATATTGACAGTAGCGGTATTGGTGGTGTGTATGGTTTAGCCGATGAAGGCGAAGATATTCGTGTGCATGTAGTACCTAGAGAAGTTGCTTATCAATGGGTTGTTGATGGCCGTATTAATAATGCGACAACAATTATCGCCTTACAATGGTTGCAGTTAAACTGGAACAATGCGCTGTACTTTTAATCTTTTTGATTATTTATAAGGCTGTTACCGCAGTTTAAAAAAATAAATTGAGGCATTTGCAGCATTTTTTGCTTTTAATTGTTAATTTTGGCCATGTAATTGTTAAAATAGCAGTGTCTGTAGGCTAATAAATTTTTGCTTTATTTATAATTACCAACGCCTGCTAAAAATATTAAATGAATGGGTATTATGAATAGAGACGTTGCACAATTGAAAGCAAATAATCAGGGAGATTTACCCCTGTTACAGATTACCGACATGCATCTATTTGCTGACGGTGGAAAAGATTTGCTGGGCATTAAAACAGTCAATAGCTTTCAAGCTGTTGTTAAGCATGCCATGCGTTATTCTCAAGAGTGCCTTTCTGTATTATGCACGGGTGACCTATCTCAGGATCATTCGGCGCAATCTTATATTGATTTTACTACCCATATCAAAACATTAAATATGCCCTGTTACTGGTTACCCGGCAATCATGATATTCAGGCTATTATGTTACCGAGTTTATTGAAACAAGGATTAGCGCAAACCAGACAGATAGTCAGTGAATATTGGCAAATTATTATGCTTGATTCACAGGTTGAAGGGGTACCCTACGGAAGTTTAAGTGAAAGCCAGTTACATTTTTTAGAGAGTGCATTAAATCAATATCCCGATAAACATACTCTAATTTGTGTTCACCATCATGTTTTACCCGTTGGTTCAAAGTGGCTTGATCAGCACATTTTAAAGAATAATCAGCAATTATTAGCGTTAATCTCTGAATTTGATAATGTTCGTGCTGTTTTGTCTGGCCATGTTCATCAGGCTGGGGATACCATGAAAAATGGTGTTTATTTTATGACGACACCATCAACCTGTGTGCAATTCAAACCTAATTCAGATGATTTTGCATTGGATTCCGAAGCACCAGGCTATCGTTATTTGTCACTCAACAAAGAAGGGGATATTAGCACCCATATTGAGCGTATTGAAAAAGGGGAGTTTACCGTCGATGCTAATGCGACAGGTTATTAATTAAGTTATATCCCTTTATTCTACATAGAGATTTTATGACAACGCAGATGGGATCTATTTTTCTGCACTGATATCCGACTAGTCCCTGACAATGCATTTGAGGTAACCGGGATATACGTTCTCCTTTATTGTGATGCACAGTTTTATTCGGGGTTATAATGAGACAAATATTATTAGCGTTGCATGGATTCCACAGTTCACCTGCTTCTTTGAAAGCGCAACAAATGTCAGAGTATGTTGCTCTGTATCATCCAGAAATAACATTCATCTGTCCGCAACTCCCTTGTTTTCCCGAGCAAATGTGGGCATCTATAACCTCTATTTTTGCACAGAATGAAGGTGCGGAAATTGCTGTGATGGGCAGTTCGTTGGGGGGATTCTTAGCAACAAAAATTGCCCAACAATATCAAGTTAAAGTCCTATTAATTAACCCCGCGGTTCACCCCGATCGTCTGCTTTCGCATGCGGGTGTGCAAAAACATCCCTATACGCTGGATGAGTATGTCATTGACGAGCACTATTTACAGCAATTATTAACATTAAAGGTTGATTTTAAAGGTAGTCCAGAGCAATGTTGGGTACTATTACAGGAAGCTGATGATGTGTTAGATTATCGTCAGGCGCTGCAGCAATATAAACATTGTAAAATAACCTGCGAAGAGGGGGGCGATCATAGCTTTATTGGCTTTGAACGCTATCTTCAAGATATTATTAAATTTTTATTTTAAAACAATGCGTGTTTTAAATTATCCCATTTTAAATAGGTGTAAGCATGAGTAACCAATACAATTCCGATTCCATTGAAGTATTAAATGGTCTTGATCCTGTACGTCATCGTCCGGGGATGTATACCGAAACCTCACGCCCGAACCACCTTGGCCAAGAAGTCATCGATAACAGTGTCGATGAAGCTTTAGCTGGGCATGCAACCTCAATTCAAGTTATCCTGCATGAAGATCAATCACTAGAAGTGATCGATGATGGTCGCGGTATGCCCGTTGACATTCATGCTGAAGAAGGGATTTCTGGCGTCGAACTTATTTTTTGTAAACTCCATGCAGGGGGGAAATTCTCCGGTAAAAACTACGAAATATCTGGTGGTTTACATGGTGTTGGTATTTCCGTGGTCAATGCCTTATCGAAACGGGTTAACGTGACGATTCGCCGCGATGCACAAATTTATGAAATCGCCTTTGAAAATGGTAATAAAGTTGAAGAATTGCATGTAACTGGTAGCTGTGGAAAGCGAAATACGGGGACTAGTGTCCACTTTTACCCTGATCCAAAGTATTTCGATAGCCCGCGTTTTTCCGTCTCTCGTCTGCTGCATTTATTAAAAGCTAAGGCGGTTTTATGTCCCGGCTTAACGATCAAATTCAAAGATAAAGTAAATAAAAATGAGTATAACTGGTGCTATCAAGATGGCTTAAATGATTACTTGTTGGAAACGGTAGGCGAAAACGAACTATTACCAAGCAAACCCTTTGTCGGCACATTTACGGCGAATAGAGAAATGGCCGACTGGGCGATAGTTTGGTTGCCTGAAGGCGGTAATTCCATTTCTGAAAGCTATGTGAACTTAATTCCGACCGTGCAAGGTGGTACGCATGTTAATGGTTTTAGGCAAGGTTTACTCGATGCGATGCGTGATTTTTGTGATATTCGTAATTTGTTGCCGCGTGGCTTAAAGTTAACCCCCGAAGATATCTGGGATAAATGTGCTTATGTACTCTCTGTGAAAATCAAAGAGCCGCAGTTTGCTGGGCAGACTAAAGAGCGTTTATCCTCGAGAGAGTGTGCAACCTTTGTCTCCGGTGTGGTCAAAGATGCCTTTAGTTTATGGCTTAATGCGCATGTCCAAGAGGCGGAATTGCTTGCCGATTTTTGTATTAACAATGCACAAACGCGAACAAGAAAAAGTAAAAAAGTCGCGCGGAAAAAGATCACGCAAGGGCCAGCATTACCTGGTAAGTTGACCGATTGTTCGACGCAGGAGCCCGAGCGAGGTGAACTATTCTTAGTCGAGGGGGATTCTGCTGGTGGTTCGGCAAAACAGGCGCGAGACAGAGAATTTCAAGCGATCATGCCACTGCGCGGCAAAATCAAAAACACTTGGGAAGATGAATCCGATATTATTTTAAGCTCCGAAGAGATACATAATATATCCGTGGCGATTGGTATTGATCCGGCTTCCAAGGATCTTTCTGGTTTGCGTTACGGAAAAATTTGTATTCTTGCCGATGCTGACTCCGATGGATTACATATCGCCACCTTGATTTGTGCTCTATTTGTACAGCATTTCCGCCCCGTTGTTGAAGCAGGCCACTTTTTCGTTGCTATGCCACCATTGTATCGTATTGATATTGGGAAAGAAGTTTATTACGCCCTCGATGAAGCTGAAAAAGACGGTATATTAGATCGTATTGAAGCAGAGAAAAAGCGCGGCAAAGTCAATGTACAGCGCTTTAAAGGTTTGGGTGAAATGAACCCATTACAACTGCGTGAAACAACCATGGACCCTAACACTCGTCGGTTAGTGCAATTAACTATCGATGATGCCGATAACATGTTTGCTGTGATGGATATGCTGCTTGCGAAAAAGAGAGCGGGTGATCGTAAAGATTGGCTAGAAGCTCGGGGTAATATGGCATCTATCGACTAATACTAATAAAACAGTCAACAGATAAATAAAGCAAGGCGTTTACTATGAACAAATTTGTTCAACATGTAGCACTTCAATTTATTCCTAAGAGGAATAACAACTCTTGCTTACTTTTTTTTAAGGACTATTTGTTCAAAACGATATTTTTATTGAGTTGTTTATTGGCCGCTGTTTCAGTACAAGCGGTGACTAATCCATTATATATAGACTTGATGTTTTCCAGTGGTAAACAGAAAACCATCTTTCACAATCTAAGTAAACAATTCGCTAATGAACATCCTGATATTACCGTTATAACACGCTTACATGAGCAGGAAAAGTATAAAGAAAAGGTTATTTCACTCTTAATGTCGGGCAGCTCTGATGTTTTATTTGGCTTTGTCGGCGCTCAGTTTACGAGTTTGGTGGCATTAGGTGAGATAGCGGCGATTGACGACCTATGGCAACAGCAACAGTGGGACAACGATTTTAGTCAAGCGGTTAAATCGGCTGTGATGGTGGATATGAAACACTATGCACTGCCACTTTCCTACTATCAGTGGGGCTTTTATTACCGTAAATCTATTTTTAATAAATACAACCTTCTTCCACCGACCACTTGGCAGGAATTTTTACAAGTCGGACGGGTGCTTAAAGCAAATGGCATTACCCCCATCGTATTAGGTTCAAAAGATTTATGGACGGTAGCTGGGTGGTTTGACTATTTAAACCTGAGAATTAATGGGTTGCAGTTTCACCGTCGTTTATTACTTGGTAAAGTCCCTTACAATGATGAACGTGTAAAACGTGTATTTAGTTATTGGCAAGAACTTTTACAATTAGGGTTCTTTGCAGATAGACACGATCAATACGACTGGCGGCAATCCTTGCCTTATTTATATCGAGGCAAAGGGGGGATGTTGTTAATGGGCAATTTTGTTGTGCCACAACTACCTGAGAAAATAATTGAGGATATAGGTTTTTTCCGTTTTCCTAAAATTAACGAAAAAATCCCTTTCTACGAAGAGGCACCTTTAGATGTGCTAGCTATCCCACAGCGCGCAAAAAACAAAGCTGCAGCAAAAAAATTTCTAGCCTTTATGGCCCGTAAAGATATTCAAGAAAAAATGAATCAACAGATGGGGATGATCTCTGCTAATAAGCACGCAGCGCAAGGTGAGGATGTTTTTATTCAAGCTGGTGCCGATATTTTAGCGCAAGCTGATGGGATTTCTCAGTTTTATGATCGCGATACACCACCAGAAATGTTTGTACCCGGTATGAGTGCAATGAGTGAGTTTATGAAAAACCCTGATGATATTGATAACATCCTCGATAGGTTAGAAACCGAGCGTCAGCGCGTTTTTAAATAGAACACGCTGATATTTATTCATTATCATTTTAACTGAAAGCGGAATGAAAATATTTGCTCTGAGGTTATTTTCTCTTCTCCCTGCAGTGCGGGCATAAACTGTTCGTTATTAATAAACGCTAGCACCGCGTTATCTAAAATATCATGCCCACTCGAGGTTGTTATTTTTGCATCTTTAGGCTTTCCTTTTCTGGTCACCGTTAAAGTAACGACGACGCGTCCTTCTTTGTTACGCAAGATAGCCTGTTTGGGATAAATGGGCTTATTACCAGAAACCACGATAGCCTCTTGCAGCGCACCCGGATTTTCACTGCTTGGAAGGCCGTTTTCAGTCGCGCTGTTTAGCGCTTTTTTAAATACTGGTTTATTCACTTTCTTTGTTTCAGGGAGCTTGCTTTTACTGCTATTCTTGTTTGTTTTCTGTTGTGTCTTTTGTGATTCGGCTGCGCTGGTTGATTCTAGTTTGACTCGCTCATCAAATAGCGCTCCTTTGATGGTGGCATCATTAATAGCAGGGGTTTCTTGAATACTTTTTTGTAGTTTCTGATTGGCATCTTGTATCTCTTTTGCCGCTTTATTGGTCTCCTGTTGTGCAGTTGTGGCTGCCGCAGCTGGTTCGCTACTCGCTATTTCTGGCGATGCTGATTGCGCCTCTGTTTCATTTTTAACAACTTGGCTAACGGGAGTGGCTGCTGACGACTCAGGTGGCGTTTTTACTTCGACCTTGTTAACTGACTCATTTGTTGTTAGCGGGTCATTACTGGTCGGTTTTTTCGGGGTTATTTTTATTTTTGCACTGCTTATTTCTGCTGCTTGTTCTGTTTTAGTTGGCTCTGTTTGTACTGGCGTGCTGGCTGGTGCATCGCTTGCTAATTGATCCGCTGCCGGTTTCTCTGCAACATCCTCTTTGATAAGTTCTTCAGTAACAGTTATCTCGGTCTCTTTAATGACTTCTTGGCTCTGTGCGTCGTCGGATTCAGCTGTTTTAATCGGCTCTATGGCATTTTCGGTCGCTATTGGATGGTCCGTTGAGGGGAGTTCCATGAAGTCGACTTGTACAGCTTGCTGACCGGAGTTAATTAATGGTTTTTCTATAATAGTTGCCTCTTTATGTTTAGAAAAGAGTAAACCATAGAGAAATAGGGTAATTAGAATGAAAGGCAAATAGTTACTGATATATCTCATAATGCGTTGTTATCCTTATGCATTTTTTTCTGTTGCGAAAATGACATGGTCAAATCCTGCTGACCGCAACTTATCCAAAATTGTCAATGCGACGCCTAAGTCGGAGCGCTTATCTCCTCGTATTAAAATGGCTAACTTATGGGCTTTTTGTAATTCAATCACGCGTGCTATTAATTGGTCTTGATTGCTTGGCTGGTCATTAATATAAATAGCATTATTCGCATCAATACTAATGGTTAGCATCTCTTGGGTTTGCTGCTGTTGCTCGACTAACTGAGGTAAATCCACTTTTATGCCGCTGCGCATGGTCATGGTTAACATCACAAAGATAAAGAATATGAGCAGTAAAAAAATGACATCAATAAGTGGTAGTAGCTCAATACGTGCAGCTTGTTGAGTTCGCGAATTTTTTAATTTCACTCTTTGCTCCCAGTGGAAAAGAAATCTTTCTTTTCTGGCTCTGGAGAATATAACTCTTGTACCGCAGCACGACTTGCTTCACGCATGTCTTCCCTATTATCACGTTTACTTTCCTTAGATTTATTCTGATTTTTAGCAAAGGGATAACGGTAAAATGGTTGACTACTATTTTCTTCCATCGCAAATGGAGATGTGTGTTGGTTCGCGCTGTTTTGTACTTCCCAAGTGGGGTTGCGAAATAGGCTTTTTTGCTGGCAAATATGGTTAAAATCACTGCCGATATTTTCTAGGCGCAGTATTAATTTATTAATAAATGAGCGAAATAAATTGTAAGGTAGCAATGCCATTAGTGCAACGCTGAGCCCCATTGCCGTTGAAATTAGTGCTTGTGCTATTCCCCCTACGACGGCGGTAGGGTTATCAACACCCTGTAAGCTTAAAATATTAAATGATTCAATAATACCCAATACGGTACCTAGAATGCCTAACATAGGAGAAAGGGTGATGACCGTATCGAGCAAGGCTTGACCGCGAGACATCTGATTAATTTGCTGCTCTGCGTAGGATTGCATTTTATCCGTAGCGGGAAAGGGTAATGATAAAATGCCATGCTCTAGCATTTTTGTCGCAGGAGTATTGAGCTGCTGGACAAAGTATATTGCGTTATTAGTCTGTTTTTGCTGCAATGCATTAAAGCATTTTGTAATGGCAACATCATCACTTTTTAAGGCGTAGTAAGCCCACATAAAAAGCCGTTCAAGAGTCACCGTTGTGGTTAAAAAAGAGGCTAGTAATAATAACCACATAACGATACCACCTTGCTGAAACCATGTTGGCATTGCCTGTTGGATATCTGTAAAAATTGATATAGTAGCAAAGCTGTTTGATACACTATCCATCGCCATTTATCTGTTATTCCTATCGTTTTATGAGGGGCACAGTTTACCGTTTTACCCAGAACCAATCAAAAATGATTGCAGGGTAAGCACTCATTGTGTGCTCTGAGTGACATTAATGAGCGATCCTATCAAGATCGCCCCATTAATGGTTGTTATTTATTTTGCAATTCGAGTGACTGCAATCAATGTCTCGCTATTATCCAATTGAATAGATCATATAATTAAAGGCGTTGCTATTACGATTTCAAGGGGGTGATATTAACTAAATTTATGCCATTCTCCGATTTAATTATATCCGCTTCAATAGAAAAACAGTGGCGTAAATTTTCCGCGTTAAGGACCTCTTGGGCACTGCCATCGGCAATGACAGAGGTTGTATTGTGGGCATCTTTGCCGAGTAAAATAATACGGTCACAATAACGTGCAGCGAAGTTTAGATCATGAAGCGCAGTGATCGCTAACTTACCATTTTTGCTGAGTGACTCTATTAATTGTAATGTTTCGATTTGATGGCAAATATCTAAACTGGCGATGGGTTCATCGAGTAAAATAGTGGGTGATTGCTGTGCGAGGGCTCGGGCAATAATAACGCGTTGTTTTTCACCACCGGAGAGGGTGTTAACAATTCGATTACGAAGGTGAATAATATCTGTTTTATGTAAAGCTTGTTCGATCAACCTAAGATCTTCTTTGTTGAGTAATTCAAAGGCGCCTAAATAGGGATTTCGTCCCATAGCCACGATCTCTTCAACGCTAAAGGCGTAGGGTAGCTCCGTTGATTGTGGTACAAATGCGATCTTTTTGGCTATATCTCGACGTTTCTGTGCTTGCAGGTCAATATCATCGACCATGACAACTCCCGATTGCGGCTTCAACAGTCCGAGTAAAAGTTTTAGTAGTGTGCTCTTACCCGCGCCATTTGCACCGATTAAGCCAACAAACTGCCCCGATTGAAAGGTCAGGTTAATATTTTTTAGCACTGCTTGTTTGTTATAGGAAAAGGTTAAATTACGACAAGATATAGGTGACATAGCCATCTCCACTAATTGATAACAAAACGTTGCTTGATCAATAGGAATAAAAAGAACGGCGCACCGCATGCGGCCGTGACGACTCCTAGTGGAATAGCTTGTTCAGTGAAAAAGAGGGTTAATAAAAGGTCAGCACCGAGTAAAGCTATAGCACCGGAAAAAAGGCAAGCTGGTAATAGGTAGCGGTGTGCTGGCCCTAATAATAGACGTAAGATATGTGGCACCACTAAGCCAATGAAGGCAATCCCCCCCACGACAGAGACTGCCGCAGCAACCATTGCTGAACTAATAATTAATAGATTACGCCTTGTTCTTTTTACATCGACCCCGACAGACATTGCATGTTGTTCACCGAGTAATAAGAGGTCTAACTGTTTAGCGTAAAAAAGTAATAGGATGAACCCGCTTGTGACAATGGGAACAATGATCAATACGTGATCCCATGTGCGCCCATCAAGCCCGCCCATGGTCCAATAAATAATCATTCGTGCAACATCCCAATTATTAAGTGATAAGGCGAGTAGCAATGAAATCAGCGATACGTTTAATGCACCAATGGCTACGCCTGAAAGAAGTAAAGTTGCCACACTTATTTGTCCGCGACGGACAGAAATTCGATAGACGAGGGCAAGTGAAATAATCGCCCCAATAAAGCCGAAAAAGGGGATAGCCCATGCACTGAATAGTGATGCACCGAGATAGATAGCGATAACCGCGCCCAATGATGCGCCTGAAGAGACGCCCAAAATAGACGGGGAGGCGAGTGGATTACGAAACATACCTTGCATGACTAAGCCACATAAAGCCAAACTTGCGCCTGCAAAAACAGCGATCAACATACGTGGTAAGCGAACATCCAAAATAATACTACTTTGCCATGCTGGTACATCGCTGTGTTGATTTAAGAGCAGAGCTTGTTTAAATATAGTTGTAATTTGAGTCAGGGATATATGCACCGGACCTTGTAAAATTGCTAATATAATCAATGCGATAAATAACGCGATTAAGAAGCTAAATAGGGGCTTTTTAGGTAGTAAATGATCACTCATTGAGTGCCTCGTTATCTGTTTTTATTTCAGGGTGCAGGTATTTCGCCACTGCTTCAACGCCATGAATTCGGTGCTGTGATACGCTGCGCAACCATTTAGCCGGAATAGCGTAAACTTGCTTTTTCTTTATCGCGGGTACGTTAGCCCACGCTTTTTTATTGAGTAAAATATCAATTGCGGAGGCATTTTCTGACGGCTGATCGAGCTCCGATTGATTGATAATAATGACATCAGGTTGTAGCGAAATAGCTTGCTCTACACTGATTTTATTTTCACCATCGGGGAGAATTTCCGCTGCGACATTAATGCCTCCGGCTAAACGTATGGTTTCATCCATCAGTGAGTGAGCCCCGGTGCTATAACCATCTAAATTATAATAGAGCACTCGGAGTTTAGGTTTTCCCTGTATGGCCTTTTGTATGTTATGTAGTCGTTTTTTTATATTGGTAATAATAACCTGTGCGCGTTCTTTGCTGTCCGTTACCTGTGCAATCATATTAATATTATTAAAAATATCCGCGAATGAATTTAATGCACCAAGGCGAACCACCGCAATCTCGCTGCGTAGTAAATAACGCACCGTTTCAGGGTTGCTATAGGAAGCGATAAATACCAAATCCGGTTGCAGAGCAAGCATTGATTCAATTTCCCCCTGTGTGCGGGCAATATTGCTATCGTACAAACCGATAACATTAGACATATTTGGATAATCGACATAGCTGCTGACGGCAACTAGGCGTTTGGGATCGATTAAACCAGCCAGCATGTGATCCGTTGCCAAGGTCGCTGAAAGAATTCGTTGCGGTGGATTATCGATGACAAATTCAATCCCAGTGGGATCATGAAGGGTTTTAGGGAACGCTTGTCCTGATATTTCTGTGCTCAGATTTTTTTTACTGGGTTCAAGAAGGAGAAATAAAGGGCCCTTATTAAAGTTAATGAAAATAATAAAGATGATTAAAATAAGGGTAAAAAAGAATAATTTACGATTGTTCATTTTTACCCTTAGTCTGTTGTCGCAAAATTAGTGAATGGTAAAGCCGATATAGAGCGTAGCAGAATCGGTACCATAGTCGCTGATTTCAACGTAATCTTTATCGAATAAATTATCAATACGCGCGTTAAGCGCTAAGTTATCATTTACTTGATATGCTGCAGCAAGATTGACGATGGTGTGGCTTGGTAACTCTCGGTCCCCGTAGTCTGAACGTTCGCCAACATAACGCAGCGCTAAATTGCTACTGAAAGCCGGACTGAACATATAGTTCATATTAACACTGGCACTATGTTTGGGACGGCGTAATAACTCATTTTTTTGTGCCGTACCATCGTGCGTTTTCATATAGGTATATTGGCTATTGATACGCAGTGCCGAGGTTAAATTTGCAAATGTACTGACTTCAATACCTTTACTATCTTCATCTTGATTGACATATTCCCCCCAAGCACCAGCGGTTGGATCCCAACGGATGGCATCTTCATAGTTGGCATCAAAATAAGTGACATCAATATAACCATCCATGCTAGCGAAGTTATATTCTAACCCCGTATCCCAACTTTTACTTTTTTCTGGATTTAAATTTGGTGTTGAATAAGCACCATAAAGTTGGCTAAAAGTGGGGTTTCTCACACCACTACCTTGGCTCGCGTGGAAACGAAAGCCATCACTTAACCATGCTGTTAATGCTACTTTATGAGTATCGGTATCATCAAAATCACTATTAAAGTCATGGCGTAATGAGGTAACTAAAAAGATATTTTTTGCCCAATCAATTGCATATTCGCCGACGATTGCTGAGCTATCCATCGTCTGTTTGTCGTCAACGGACCAAGGTCTAAATGTAGAGTGTTCCGTTTCACCTAACACAGTGATTCGATGGTTTAAATCATGACTAGTTGCAAAAAAGTAGTCGCTTTGCATATCAATGGTAATATCGTCCCCAGAATTTTTAGTATAGGGGCCATAGTATCCCTGAGGCTCAAAATTTTCTGAATGGGTATCGGAATAGGCGATAGAGAGACGATTTTTCCAGCGCGCATCTAACAAATTTAAGTAGGCGTTTACTTTCCCTGAGCGCTCCCGTTTCTTTGAGTAATTGTTGTCGTTGTTAATGCCAGAATCAACGGGAAATAAGTTAACATCATATTCAGATTTCACCTGTGTGTAACGAAGCGCCATATCAAGTGAAAATTGTTTCGTGAGCTGCTGACCGCCACGAAAGGTCACATTCTGATTTTTATAGCTATCATCGTCGGGATCATCCCATCTGCCCGTTTTGCTGCTGATACCATCGGTTGAAACATTATAAGCGGAAAGTGAGTAATTATTTGTAGAGGTAGCACCATTAACATTAAAGCTTTGCTTATTGTAATTATGTGCGCCAAACTCGATATGGGCGCGGCCATTTAAATCACCACGCCCTTGTTTGGTGATAATATTAATGACACCACCCATTGCATCGCTGCCCCAAATTGCACTTTGAGGGCCGCGCAGTACCTCGATTTGCTCAATATCATCACTGAGTAGATTGGCAAAATCAAACCCGCCATTGGACGATGATAAATCACTGACTTTGACGCCATCAATAATGACGACGGTGTTTTGTGAGCTCGCACCACGAAGAAATACAGAGGTTTGTTTGCCGAATCCGCCCGTCCTATTAACACTCACTCCTGGGACATCATGAAGAATCTCCGCTACACTACGTGCTTGATTTTGTTGCAGGTATTTAGCGTCTATAATCGTCACTGAGCTGCCACTTTCAATCCGTTTTGTCGGCACTCGGCTTGCGGAAATAATGATGTCTTCTTTTCTGTTGTTATGTTCATTTAGCGTTTTTGTTGCGCTATTTTCTGTCTCGCTACTCTCACCGTTGGTTGTTTCTGCTGCATTAGCATAGAGACTAAATAGGCTGGTAAAAATCAAAGCATTAACTGCTGTGTGTAAACGTGGCATGGTTCTTCCTTGTTATATAAATATCAATATAATAAGAAAGCCTTATTTGAGCTCATTTGTATTAGGTAGATACCTAGCATAATTAGCGACGCTGTGAAGGCTTTCTCTGGCTCGCCACCATTACGATAGTATGCTACCCAAGACACTCAACTCTATTTTGCAGAGATTATCTAACTAAGTGCAGAGGTATTCCGTTCCATTAAGCCGACCCGCGGAATGGACAGTGACGTTTTTTATGCTGGTATCTGACTTATTTCGTACGTAATACCAATCGTATTAAGGATGTGATCTAAATTTTGCGCAGGAAAAATGGCTTAATTTGAGGCGTAAGTTGACGCAAATGTTGTTCTATTTGCGAAACTTACAACAAAAAAGTAAGTTATTTTAACCAGTAAAATAGATCAGCTATTTATTCCGATTGGTATAATTGTACAAGTTCACAGTTGCGGGGGCAGTGCATGCTTACATGCTTCCCATTTAATTCTCTGTGGGTAACAGAGAAACATAAAGAGGGCGATTATAGATAAATGTTATTGGCTGTCAATAAGTGTTTAAAATCAACGGAGAGCGTTTTTAATGTTGAACGAATAAATTGCCTTTATTTTTGATCCCGTTACTGCTGAGGGGGTAAACAAAGTTTTATTTTCGTCTATCTCTGTTATTTCGATAGTAACTTTTTTTGTCTAGGTACATACGCTTGTCAGCGACGCTATAAAGAAGTGCTATGCTGCATTCATCACTCGATGCGCATCCAAAGGAGAAGCTCACATTATATTCACCACTATTGGTGCTTTTTTGTTTGATGAGAATTTCGGTTAATTTTTGTTGTGCTATGCATTCATTTTCATTAAGAATGATGGCAAATTCATCACCGCCGACACGAAAAACGTGCTCTGTAATTCCCTCTGTTGACTCGTATAAAACCTTCCCCATCCTTTGTATCAGGGCATCACCTTGTTCGTGTCCTTGTTCATCATTAATCGTTTTTAATCCATTTACATCAATGACATATAAAACACAGGTGGCATTTTTCTGTAACTCCAAATTTGTTAAGAATTGGTCAAAGGACTTTCGGTTTTTTAATCCAGTTAAAGAGTCAGTCGAAGCAAGATAGGCTAAATTTTCATTCAAATGGCGCATCATTAAATAGCTTTGTAGCTCGGCGATAAATAATTTAATCCAGTTGCTATTCTCTTGGCTATTATTACTTTCTTTGAGTATCACCCAGCCTAATAAGTTATTACCCACATTAAATGTACAGAGATGATGTTGATGGTTTTCAAACATGATGCAGTGGATAGATGTGGGTGATTTCCCCAATGTTAGGACAATATCATTAATAGCCGATGGTATAATATAGGCCATGTTATCTTCAATAAAGGTACTTTTATGCTGATATTGTTCAGGAAGATAGAGGGCTATTGATGAGTTATCTTGGCATTTGTTGATACTGTCTATAAAAATGTTAGCGATAGCTCGATTGCTTTTGCGCGTTTCTAGGGTGCGTCTGAAATGGGTTAGTTCCTCTAGTATAAAATGACTATGTGCTAATGTGTCGAGTGTTTCTTTTAGCTCAATGGTACGTGAACCGACTTTTTCTTCTAATTGTGAATTTAACTCTCTCACTTCAACCAAATATTTTTCTCGTTGTTGATCGACTTTCGCTAATTCGTTGTTTTTGCTTTTTAAGGAATTTACCTGTTGGGTGATCGTTGTACTTAATTCATGCAGCAATTTGCTAACATCATTAAACTCACTGATTAAGAAGCCCTTCGATAGAATATCGCCATTAAATTTGAAGGTTTTGATTAATGTATTGAGTTGATTAAAGGAATTAGCCAAAATATTTGCCACGAACAGGGAGATTATGAGCAATATAATCAACAAAATCGCACCCGTGGTTAATATTGGAGATAAAACATGATTAATCGTATGGGTGATCTCTTCTGTTGGTTCTGCGATATTCAAATCAAGTTGAAAATGTACCCGCTCTGGATCTCTTAGTAAGCTAAATGCGTCATTTTTATTGATGAAATGTTCACTGATAACAGGCTGTTTTCCATAAATGACTTTGCCATTCATGGCAAAACTGACATCGCTTGTAGGGCTTTTAAAGCTATTTGCGATGGCCATAATATTGCGCATGGGAATGACCGCGACTAAGGCACCCTGTACATGTGTTTTGGTAATTGTGCGTACTCTTTTTACTGGAATGGTTAAGGCAAAACCATGCGCTTCACCCTCGCTATTAAGCAGGAATGAATTATCAAAATAGTCGATCCAAAGTGCTGAACGGGGCGATTTTCATCACTGTTTTTAGTTAAAAATCGCTGCACAATTTCGGACTCTTCTAGAGCTGGAATATTTCCTGAATAGGATTCAATGACAAAGCCATCACTATCAATCAGGTATAAAGATTCAACTAATGAAGAGTTCATCGCAAACTCAGCAAGTGCATCAGATGCTAAGCGAGAGTAATGAAGATCGCTAATTGCGGAAACTAATATATCCTGCTGTGAAAATTGTGTAATACGAGTAGATAACAGTTCAACCTGATGAATAATATGCTCCTCTATTTGTTGGGTCATCCTCTCTATTTTTTGATATACAGAAAACTCAGTCATTTGATATGCTTTTTGATAAATAGCCACAGACAAGCTCAAGCTTGGGACTAGGACAAGCAGTACCGATAGGGTTAAAATGAGTTTTCTTAATGTCACAACGGTTTCTCGCCCATATTAAATATTATTTATCGATCGTTTTATTTTGGCGAGACAACTCTTTGCTAGCCGTGCGTTGCATGAATAAAGCGGTTTGTTCCGGCGTATAGTTGTGTTCCATTAAGCGAACAAAGCCTCTTTTCATTGCAAACCATGCTACGGACATGTTTGGACTCGTCGGGAGTGGGTGAGTAAAATTAATCTGTTCCATTACCGCTTTTTCATTGCTGTTCATACGTGTATAGGCATCCGCTAATATTTTATCATTAACGGGCATTAAACCACCTTCATCTAACACCAATTGCTGGGCTTCGAGGCCTTGTGTATATAGTGCGAATTTTTCGAGGATTTTATATTTTTCGCTATCTTCTTGTAAGTTAGGGAAAGCGAGTACATAACTGCCAAACATCGGATACATAGTTTGCCCTTCGACTTTAGGTAGAGTGGCAATACCCAGTTTATTACCCATCTCTTTTTCTAAAGTATGAATGATCCAATCGCCATCAATTAAGTAAGGTGATTGACCATTTTTAAAGTTGGCAACACTACAGGTATGGTCACAGTTAGGATCAACTAGCTTATCTTTAGCTAGGTTTTGGTAGAAACGCAGTGCTTTGACCATTCCAGGGGTATTTAGGGTGACATTGTCGCCAACCATCGGCCAGCTTTGATAAGCTGAAATAAAGGGAATTAACCAGTACATTTCACTGTAATGCCAGGTAATTGGAAAGGTTACCTGATCGCTAAAAGAACGGCTCTGTTCCTTTAACTGCTGCCAATCCGTTATTGGGGTTGTAACCATCTCGCGATTATAAAAGAGCATCAGATGATTACCTTGAAAGACGGGAATACCGTAGCTTGTTTCATTAATTTTGCTAATGGAACGTATTTTCATACTGAGATGTTGTGAAAACCACGAACTAGGGATGGGGGATAGCTTGATTTCATTGTGCATACCCACGAAGTCTGAGGGGATATAAAGCATATCCGGTAGTTCTGCTGTACGTGCTAATGTAACGACTTCATCGCGTAAATCTTCAGCAAGGAATTGGTGTAGCTCTATCTCTATTCCATGATTTTTTTCAAAATTGCTAATAATATTATCTAAATAGTCGTTATGTTGTTGAGTTGTCCAAAAGACTATCTTAGACGCTGCGATTAAGTGCGTAGAAAAGAGAAGCATAAACAGTGGAAGGGCCATTAGTTTCAGTAATCGCACTATGTTTTGCATCGATATAGACTCCTAATTGGGGATATGATGAATAAATTTAATCGAAACAACTATCCATAATAACATTTTCAATTATTTAGCATACTTTTACTGCCTGACTTAGGTCACTTTTTTTGATAATAGTGACCGTTATCTCCATGCGCGATATAAGCTTATCCTTGATAGCCTCTCTTTACGAGAGGCGAGGTGGATAATGATTAAAATTTAAGTTTTATATTCAGCTCATCATCAATGCTAGGTAGTGTGATCGTGACAACGTTACCCTGCTGTGAAAAGGTTAAATCACCACTGTTTGAGCTAACTGATTTAATCTTCATTTGCTTGGGTAATAGCCAAACTAAGCGATCAATATTCAAGGTGCTTCCGTTCACTCTAGATAACGCCACTTCTTGCTGTTTGCTTTGTAATTGGATTTTTTGATAATCGCCCTGCAGATATGCGGTGCTGGCACCATCATCGTCATACCAAGCAAATTGTTGTTCACCGAATCCGAACACTTTTAGTATATTTAAGTTATCGACATGTTCAGGGATTAATGAACCTTGTTGTGCAAATAGCGGTAGAGTTAACCGTTCATTAACATACAGATCTTGTGTTATCCACTGCCCTTTAGAGTCGATGCGCTGTGCCGTTCTAAAATCAAACCAAACGCCTTTAGGTAAGTAAATTTTTGCCAATTTTTGTTCGGCTTTGGCAACACCTGAGCCTACTAAAAAGGGGCCAATCATTTTAACTTGCCCTAAGTTTTTAGCTTGCATGTCATTATCATAGTAATATTCTAAGGATGGAAACATCGGCTCGCCATCTAAAGTCGCTCGATGGGCGAGTGAATAGTAGTAAGGTAATAACTGATAGCGTAAATTAATATTGGCGCGATTACTTGCTAGATCACCGACTCTATCGGGTGCTGTTTCTTTGCAGTTACAAAGGTTTTCCGTGTGTGCGCGCACGGGTACTTCAAATAGGCTTGCATAAGCAAACCATTGCGTGAACAACTCGTCCATCGCTTGCTCTTTAGTTTGTTCTGTACCAATGTGCTGAAGCGCCTTACGATGGAAGCCACCGACATCTGAGCTGTAATAGTCTATTCCTGACCACATCATGTGTGCTTGCTGCGGCATTTGTGAAGCGAGAGAGGCAAAATCACTGGCGATATCTCCAGACCAAATAACCGCACCTAAAGCTTGCATGCCCATGCCGCCTGAGCGAGACATCATGAAGGGACGTTTTTCTGGCGTATTGCGTAAGTAGCCGTCATAAATACCCTGTAACCACTCAATATTATAAGAGTTATGTATCATTTCATGGTCTAACTCTTTGGAATATTTAAAGTAGGGATTATGCATTTCTGGTTCACCTAAATCAGTCCAGTGCCCTACTATGCCTGCATCAATGAGTGCTTGACGGCGATAATCATGCCAAAAATCACGTCCTTTTTTATTCGTCCAATCAAACATGCCTCCATGCCCCCACCAGGCTGGATCTTCCGTGGTATCTAAGCTTTTTCCATTTTCATCGTGAGCAAGGAACCCTTTTTGATCAAGGAGTTGATACTCTTCTAAGCCTTTACTTATATAGGACTCTTCAATGACGATCATATCGATATTTTGTTTTTTGTAGTCGGCAATTTTTGCAACGGGATCTGGGAAGTTTTGCACATCCCATGTAAGGCTACCCATTTTGCTTTTTTCATCTTCACTGATGCCACCAAACCACTGCAATCCATCACAACACCACTTAGTGGAAATTTATTTTTCTTTAGTGTGGTAATTTTGTCGTCCAATTCAGACCAATTATCAAATCCATATTCAGATAACCATAAACCAAAGGCTGATTTTGGTGGTAATAGCGGTGTTCCTACTAACTGCATATATTGGCGACGAATCGTGGCTAAGTCCTTGCCAGTTAATACATGTAATTTAAAGTCACCGCCTGCGGTGTGAAGCGTGTAAGGTGTGCTGCTAAAATCCCAGTTTTGTGGATAGCGGTTATCGAGAATAAGGGCAAAAGGCGGTTTATTTTTATTGTTAGGAAACTCAAAATAGGCTATTGGAAATAGGGTGTTACCATTAAACCCTTTATTAAATGGGGACATAGTATTTTTCCCTTCACGTACTTCACCAAATCGGTTTGCCTTGGTCTCTCCGGGATTTTTAAATTCTTGTCCTAAGCCCAAGATAGATTGGGCTTCAGTTTTTAGTAGCGCACTGGTTTGCTGCCCGCTTTTATTTCCTGCACATAGCTCAAATAATGCATGTTTGCTTGCAGATACTTGTAGGCATTTATCATTAAACTTGACACTGAGTTGTTCAGAGGGGGCAAGCTCGGGTAACGTTAACCAACTTCTTTGCGTAAATTTATTTTCATCTTGGTGATGCTCTGCATCACTAATGATTAAGCTTAATAACGATTTTCTCGATTCAGCCCCATAACTAATGGCTGGTTGTTTTGCTTTTTCGATAAGTGATGCGGTGAGCGCCTGATCATCTCCAATATTGTTACTGAGTGCTTTTTTAAAATCATTGAGATTATCAAAGGGGACATTACGTATGTTGGATAGTTGTTGTCGTTGTTCTTTGCTTAACTCTTTGCGCATTTTAAAGAGGCTTGCTGCACTTAAGTTATACTCCTGTTCATCAGCGAGCCATTGTATTTCAGCCCATAAATGGCTAGAAAATATGAGAGAAAAAAATAATAGCAAACCACGCATTACACTGTCCTTATGTTTTAAATGATAAGCAAAGATAATATTTTTGCTAATAGAGTGCAACTATTGATAGTTAAGCGAGTCTGTAGGTCACGTTTGTGGGGAACAATATAAACAAAAAAGCCACAACTAAAGATTTAGTTGTGGCTTAAATGATGGTGCTTCGTCTCGGAATTGAACCAAGGACACGAGGATTTTCAATCCTCTGCTCTACCGACTGAGCTAACGAAGCAAAACTGGTACTACAATAATAAATGGTGCCGACTACCGGAATCGAACTGGTGACCTACTGATTACAAGTCAGTTGCTCTACCGACTGAGCTAAGTCGGCACACGAAACCGTGTGCTGTTATAGCTGGCATTTTTGCTATAACTTTTGTTTTAGTGAATTACTATTCATTAAAACTAAATATGGTGCTTCGTCTCGGAATTGAACCAAGGACACGAGGATTTTCAATCCTCTGCTCTACCGACTGAGCTAACGAAGCGGAACGAGGCGTATTAAATAGATTTTCCTACACTACGTCAACCTGTTTTTATTATTTTATTGTTATTTAATACTGTTCGCTTAAGCTTTGTGCGTAATTTGACTTATTTTTATTCGCTTAATCTGATTTGCCTAGATTTATCTCTTATTGTTGAGCTGCAAAGAAAATCATATGGCTTATTTGCTGCAATATTAAGCTTAACTTATCAGTCTTAAAAAAGAACATAACAGGTTATTTATCTTCTTTTTTCGGGGTGTAACCTTCAATTTCCAAACCTTTATTTTCAAATAGATAGCCAATCATTACTTTTTCGATATATTTTCTATCTTCAAGTTGCATTAGGTTTAATTTTTTTTCATTGATAAGCATGGTTTGTTTTTGTTGCCATTCCGTCCATGCCTCTTGACTGATGTTATCAAAAATACGTTTGCCCAATTCCCCTGGAATAATTTGAAAGGCAAGACCGGGGGCTTCTTTTTTTAAAAAACTACAAAATACAGTTCTAGGCATTATTTGTTTCCTTTTTATCGATTTTACTAACAGCGTTTAATATTTTTTTTGTTGCTGTTGCAAGTCCCACTTTTTGTGGGGTGTTGAGATTATACCAGAGTGTATTTTCTTCTCTGATTTGTTGGTATTCGATACTACCTACTTTAATTAACACAGGAGAAATATCAAAATGGTAATGGCTAAAAGTATGACGGAAGCTAGGTAATAAAATTTGTTTGTATTGCGTTACTCCCATATCTTGCAATAATTCTTGACTGGACTCAAGTTTGCTTAGTTCTGGGAAGCACCACAGCCCCCCCCAAATACCCGCTGGTGGACGTTTTGTGAGCTGCACGGATATCTGTTGATCGGTTACGGTGTAAAGCACTAACATAAAAGCATGTTTAACTGGAATTTTCTTTTTTGCCTTTGCCGTTGGGTAACAACTCATCGTATTACTTTGGTAGGCTTTACAATCACTATTAACCGGGCAGGTGGTGCATTTCGGTTTGCTGCGAGTGCAAATCATCGCCCCCATATCCATCATTGCTTGATTGAATATATGGCATTGTTCGCTCGGTGTTACTTTTTCTGCAAGCGTCCAAAGTTGATTTTCAACGCGTTTTTCACCCGTCCAACCTTCAATCGCTTGGTGGCGTGTTAGTACCCGTTTAACATTACCATCTAAAATTGCAAAATGTTTACCTAGCGTTAACGACAAGATAGCCCCAGCGGTAGAGCGGCCTATTCCCGGAAGTGCTAACACTTGTTGGAAATCTTGCGGAAACTCTCCGTTAAAGTTATCGCGAATGAATTGTGCAGCCTTGTGTAAATTGCGTGCTCTAGCGTAATAACCGAGCCCCGTCCAATGGTGTAATACTTCATCAATCGGAGCATTGGCAAGATAACTGATAGTCGGGAAAGCGCGCATAAATTTTTTAAAGTAGGGAATGACCGTCGCCACTTGTGTTTGTTGCAACATCACTTCACTGATCCATGTTTTATACAGACTTTTATCTTGCTGCCATGGTAAATGATGGCGGCCATGTTGCTGCTGCCATTGAATGATGCGCTGGCTAAAATCTTCGTTACTCAAAACCGACCCTCTATCACTAAAAATGGTCAGCATAGCAGAGTTATTTAAAAAAATAACATTACAAATATTACGCGATTGTTGTCTGCTAAGCGGTGACACTCAAAGACCAGGCTGATTAATGGACACGTTCACAGAGGGAATGATATTAGCTTGTTTTGCGTATATAATGCGCCAGTAAAATACCTAAACACAAGCAAAGGTCAAACATGACAGAACAACAAAACAGTAATGCCTCCGAAAGTGCACAGCCCGAAGGTAAAGAAAAATATATGCGTAAAATCCGTTCTTTTGTAAAACGAGAAGGGCGCATGACCAATAGGCAGCAACATGCTATTGATAGCCTGTGGGCGACAATGGGGGTTGATTACCAAGAGAAAATGATCGACTTCACCGAGTTATTTGGTCGCGATGCACCGGTGGTGCTTGAAATTGGTTTTGGTATGGGTAAGTCATTAATCGAGATGGCGCAACGCTCTCCGGAAAAAAACTTTTTAGGTATTGAAGTACATGGCCCGGGTGTTGGTGCATGTCTAGCCGATGTCGGTGAAGCTGGGGTAACTAACTTACGTGTCATGAATCATGATGCGGTGGAAGTCTTAGAGCATATGATCCCGAATCAAAGTTTGGCCACTTTCCAACTTTATTTTCCTGATCCTTGGCATAAAGCGCGTCATCATAAACGTCGCATCGTACAGCCTGAATTTATTGAAAATATGCGTCCGAAATTGGCGATTGGTGGCGTTATCCATATGGCAACCGATTGGGAAAACTACGCAGAGCACATGTTAGAAGTATTAAACGCAGCAACAAATTTCAAAAATTGCAGTGGTACAGGTTATGCCCCTCGCCCAGAATGGCGACCTCTGACGAAATTTGAAAACCGTGGTAATAACTTAGGTCACGGTGTATGGGATCTACTATTTGAGCGCATTAGTTAAACATTATTTGATTAATGAATGGTCACGGTCATTTTAGTTGGAAACCGCCAATCTAGTTGGAAACTCTTAAAGCAAAAAGCGAACCATAATAGGTTCGCTTTTTTATTTAATGGAGGTTATCTGCTGGAGTTAAATCGCCCACCCACCAACGTAAAATACGATCAGTGCAATCGTAATCGAAATGATACCCATATTTAATTTCTTCAACTCGCCTGCAAAAATACGTCCCACTAAGAGTGTGGTAAAACCAATCATGATCCCCGTTACGATGTTTGCTGAGAGTATAATAAACACCGCGCAGACAAGCCCAGACAGTGCATCCACAGAATCATCAAAATCAAGTTTAGAGACATTACCTAACATCAATAAGCCAACGTACATTAGTGCAGGCGCCGTTGCGTAAGCGGGGACTAAATAGCTCACCGGTGAAAAGAAAATCATCACTAAGAAAAGTAAGCCGACAATAGTGGCAGTTAAGCCTGTTTTGCCGCCAGCAGCTGTACCCGTTGCCGATTCAATATAAACTGCGGCAGGTGCCCCACCGACGGCTCCAGCAACGATCGAGCTTACCGAGTCAGCTGTTAACGCTTTACCACCGTTAATGATTTGTCCATCATTATCTAATAAATTTGCTTGCCCTGCTAGTGCGCGAATGGTGCCCGTTGCATCAAAAACTGCCGTCATTACTAATGCAATGACCACGGGGAGAATAGTGGGGGTTAAGGCGCCCATTATATCCATTGAACCTATTAGTGTGTCACCCTGTGCGGTTTCTAAGCTAGGTAACGCGAAAAATCCATTATAGGTGACATTGGGGTCAAAAAGTAAGCCAATGATAGAAATAGCAATAATGACTAATAAAATACCGCCTGGTATACGTTTTTTCTCCAAGCCGAAAATAGCCGCAAGGCCAAGTACAGACATCACCGTAGAAAAGGAGTTAATATCACCAAGGGCGATGGGTAAACCTGCATGACTATTTTTAACAATAAGCCCAGAGCTATCGGCAGCAATGAGTAATAGGAATAAACCGATACCAATCCCTGTTCCGTGGGCGATGCCAAGGGGTAAATTAGTTAATATCCACTGGCGAATGCCCGTAACTGTGATTAATGTAAAGACAACGCCCATGATAAATACCGCGCCCAGTGCAACTTCAACACTGACCCCTTGGCCTATCACTAAACTGAATGCAGTAAATGCCGTTAATGATATTGCACAGCCGATAGCCATTGGTAGGTTTACCCATAGCCCCATTAATAATGAACCAAATGCTGCGATTAAACAGGTGGCGATAAACACCGCACCGGCATCAAAACCTGCGGCGCTGAGCATACTTGGTACAACAATCACCGAGTAAACCATTGCCAAAAAGGTCGTTAAGCCAGCGATTAATTCTGTTTTTATGGAACTACCTCGCGCTTTTATTTTGAAAAAATTATCGAGTTTATCCTCTAAGCTTGTTGTTTTTTTTATCTGTGCTGGATTGTCCTGAGACATTGAAATATTCCTTAATTGGCTTATATTGACTGAGAAGTTTTTGTGCGCGCATTCTCACATAAATAGAGTTAAATATAAATACGCTACCGATAGCAGAGCGCATTTTGCTCAAAGCGATGAAATTTTAAGGATAAATGTTGGAATGTTGAAATCAATGGTTACGATTAGCTTGGCTCAGGTTCCTGTGATTAAGGGTAATTTGGTCGAAAACCTTGCCAATCATCTTGAAATGATTGAGTTATCATCAAATCTTAGGGCTAATGTTGTCGTCTTTCCTGAGTTATCATTGACAGGTTACGAGCTTGAATTAGCTCAACAGCTTGCTTTTAGTCAGTCTAGAGATAGCTTTGTGGAACTATCGTGCGCTGCTATTGAACATAATATTATTATTGTTGTTGGTTGCCCTCTCGTAGCTAAAAAAAATGCTAAACCAACGATAGGTTCGGTAATTTGCTTCCCAGATGGCAATGTTGAGTTTTATTCGAAACAATATCTGCATGACTCGGAGGGGGAATATTGCTCTTCAGGCAGTGTTGATTACCTGTTTAATATTAATGGTTATCGAATTGGATTAGCTGTGTGCGCTGATTTTTCATCTCCTCAGCATTCGAGCCACGCTGCCAATGGTGGCGCTGATATCTACATTGTGAGTGCGTTAATTTCCGAATCAGGTTATCAGTGCGATGCTGAAATATTAGCTAATATAGCCACAATGTATAGGTTTCCTGTGTTATTGAGTAATCATATTTCTCAAACAGGTGGCTGGCAGGCTTGTGGTAACAATACGGTTTGGGATGCAAATGGTCAGATTGTATTTAATTCTGATTCAAAAGATCCCTGTTTAGTGTTAACGACTTTGCTTGGTAATGAAGTAAGTGCGGTGAAAGTTAGTATATAAGGAGATGGTATGCGGATAGCCGTTTTATCTGATATTCATAGTAATGTTTATGCGCTCGGAGCTGTTTTATCGGATGTTCGCCGCCGTGGTGTGGATTTTTCCGTTAATTTAGGAGATATTCTATATGGTCCGATCGCACCGCGGGCAACCTTTGATCTTCTCATGGAAAACGAACTCATCACCATCAGGGGGAATCAGGAACGGCAAATTTATGAGGCCAAAGAGAGTGATATAGCATCGAACCCTACGCTGCAGTTTATTCTAAATGAGCTGGGTAATCAGCCGCTAAAATGGATGAAACAACTACCTTTTAACTATCAATTAAACGAAAGCATCTTTCTTTGTCATGGAACGCCCGTTGATGATTTGATCTACCTGTTAGAAAATGTCGATAGCGGTTATGCCAAGGTGCGTTCCGATCAAGAAATAGTCGCACTGCTTAATGGGCAGAGTTCAGAAGTTATTCTTTGTGGGCATACACATACAGCCAGAACTTTATTCACCAGTACGCAGCAATTAATAGTCAATCCTGGCAGTGTTGGATTACCCGCATATCGTGATGATCAACCCGTTAAACATGTAATGGAAAGTTTTACTCCTCATGCTACTTATGCGATTGTGGAATGTTACAAAAATAGGTGGTCAGTACAGCATATTAAAATAGCCTATGATTACGAAAAAGCGGCAAATGAAGCGCTAAAGCGAAACCGAAATGACTGGGCTTATTGTTTAACAACTGGCAGATCTTTATAAAGTTAACCGTACCAGTTGTCGATAGCTCTTTTTTTAAATTATTGACTTATTCCTGCTGTGATTTAATGACAAGGCAGGAGACCTGTTTTTGTTTGCCGTATTGTATAACTTGTATTAATTCCGACTGACTAATGGGCACATAGACGGAGTTGATAGCATCTTTTTGTACTTCGACAAAGGGATCGTGAATAAACATGAACTGTTCGTTATAGCCGTTTAATATAATCCAATGTGGCCCTTTTTCGCCATCAAAACGGTAGGTACTGATCATCAGTAGCACCGCATAGTCTTGATCTATCCAATCGCGTAACTGTGTAAGGGTAGGGATGCAGTTATTAATCTGCACGCCCTGCTCGGTAAGTTGCTGGCAAAAATCGTTGTGCACGATGCTGATCACCTCTTTTTTATTGCCATCGCGTACACTATCGATAAAGGGGATTGAATTTGAACGACTGTACATTTCAATGTGTAAACCGCGTTTTATCGCTGCGAGTGCGAGGCCATGTACGCTGCAACCCCCATGACCGCTGGTCATAAATATAGTGGTCGCTTCACGCCAAATACGTAATTCATCAATGCGGCTCGGTTGATAGCTTGGATTGACTGCGCTGATGCCCATCATGACGCACGCAGCCCCACAGGTAAAGGGGGTTGTCTGTACGTATAATGGCATCTTAATCACTTTACTCGGTCCGGGGGGATCTAAGCGTTTATGCATACGCACACCATCGGCGAGGTCATCATAGTAATGTACGAGTGTTTTCAGTACTTTATAGCCCATTTTTAGATAAAGATTTTTGCCTGCTATATTGTCGTTTCGCACTTCTAGGCGTAAGATAATAAAGCCTCGTTCGACCACGATTTGTTCACATTTTTTTATCAGTTCAAAGGCGAAATTACGCCCCCTGAATTCGGTACTAACGGCAAGTGAATAGAGTCGTGCTAGACGCGTTCCTCGATGAAACAAGACTAGGGCATAGCCTGCCAGTATTCCATCCACCTCGACCACTAATAAGTAGTCCAGTGGTGAGTTGATAAAACGTTTCATTTGTCGAGGGCTGATTTTATCACCGCTAAAAGCGTTGTGTTCGATCAGGTTAAGTTGAGGCAAATCGCTTGATATAGCTTGACGAAGTAGCATGAGTAGGCTCTAGTTGGCAATCATAACAGTAGGTTAATTTACACGCTAAACCCCACAAGAGGCAATAGATATTTATGGCTCAGTTTTTAATTGTTACCGATGATGTTAATGATTGGCGACCTTATTTACCCAGTGACAAGATGGTTACCGTTCATGACTATTTAGAGATGGGTGCTTTTTCCGAAAAAAATGCCATGCAAGTGGTCAATTTGTGCCGCAGTTATGATTATTTAAGCACAGGTTATTACTGCTCTTTGATGGCTGAAGCCCGTGGTCATCGGGTTATTCCACGAGTGATGACGATTAATGATTTATCTCACGACCATTTCTTTAGTTTGCCACAAGCGGGATTAAATAAACTTTCCGATGAAGTTCATGAAATATCAATGAAGCTTTATTTTGGATTTTGTGACAATCCATTGCTGGAACGCCTTGCTCGTAAAATATTTGAACGTTTTTCAGTGCCAATTTTACAAGTTCGTTTGTTAAAAATTTCTGATAAATGGCAAGTGGATCTGATTGAACCTGCTGCGTTTCAGGATTTAACCGATTCAGAACAAGATTTATTTGCTAAATACCTTGAGGTGTTTTCACAAAAGGTCTGGCGTTTACCTAAACCCTCTAAACGTTATCGTTATGAAATAGCGATGTTGGTGGATGAAAATGAAAAAATGCCGCCATCGGATAAAGGTGCTTTAAAGCTATTTACCAAAGCGGCTAACCGTATCGGTATGGACTTAGTACAAATAGGTGCTCATGATCTCGGTCGTTTAGGTGAGTTTGATGGGTTGTTTATCCGTTCCACCACTAATATCAGTAATTTTACCTACCGTTTTGCTAAAACGGCGGAAAAACTGGGGTTAGTGGTCATGGATGATCCCGAATCTATTATGAAGTGTACGAATAAGGTGTTTTTAACTGAGTTATTGAATAAGCATAATGTACCCGTGCCAAAGAGCTTGATATTTAAAGCTTCTGATCAAAACTGGGTTGATAATGTTATTGATAGTATCGGATTACCTGTGGTGCTTAAAGTACCCGATGGTGCATTTTCACTCGGGGTTGTGAAAGTTAAGGATCGACAGACCTTAATCGAACAAGCTGAAAAAATATTCTTGCATAGTGCCCTTATTTTGGCGCAAGCCTTTATGCCTACCGACTATGATTGGCGTATTGGTGTGTTAAACCGCCAACCCATTTTTGCTTGCCGTTACTTTATGAGTCGTGGTCATTGGCAGATTTACCAACATCATCAAAGTGGTCGCGTTAGCAGTGGGGATTTTGATTGTGTAGATTTAAAAATGGTGCCACAAAATATAGTGGATGCAGCGGTTAAAGCTTCTAATTTAATCGGTGCTGGTTTGTATGGTGTCGATTTAAAAGAGATCGACGCTAAAGCTTACGTCATCGAAGTCAATGATAATCCGAGTATCGACCATGGTGTCGAGGATCTATTTTTAGGTGATTTAGTTTACGATCGTGTTATGACTGAATTTTTAAGAAGGATCCAGCTTCGCGGCTTGTAGTACATCAAGAGGTTGCGCTATTGATTATCCATCTTAATTGTTATGGTTAGCGCAACTCTTTTGTTAAAGTGTAAATCAGACCTACCGTACAAATTAATCTTTAATAGAAAGGTGCTTGTTGGTAGGGATGAGCCAGTCATCAATGTATCGATATTTTCGATTGTGCTCCTCTATGCCTAATTTGTACTCATCACCTAATTAGGCTAAGTGTCAGTAATTTTTACATTGTTATTTTTGTTTTTATAAAAATTCATTTCAAAACAATTACTTATTTTGTTGGTGTGATTTTTGCTATGCGCTTGGTGTATGTCAAACTTAATCCAAGGAACGGAAATGAAAAAAACAGTAATATTAGTGACAATGCTTTTCGCAGCAGGGAGTGCAAATGCGGGGGTAATCGATTTTAATAGCAATTCAGATTATAACTATTGGCAAACAGCTATCGTTTCTAATGGTTTTACCTTTACCGATGTTACAGGTCAGGGATCTCTTGGAACGGCAAGGAATCTTGATAGCGAAAGCGTTGATAATGGTAGCGTTCATTTAATGGACTGGGTTAATGGTGGGAGTTTATCCTCTGTTAAAATGGAACAAACAGATGGGGTACTTTTTGATTTGAATAGCTTTGATTTTACCAGTGGTTACTTAAATGGTGGAAATATTGCGTCAGAGTTATCTGTGAATGGTTTTGATGCCGGTGGGAATCTTATCGCAAACTCATTGTTTACCGTTGCTGATTATAACCAATTCTCATTTACTACGTTAAACCTATCACAGGCTTTTCAAGCGCTAAGTTATGTCGTATTTGATGCGCTAGGTTACCGTAACCGCGTTGGATATGATAATATTGTTGTCAATGAAAGCGTCCCTGTTCCAGAGCCTTCTACATTGTTAGTGCTTGGTCTTGGCTTAGCTGGCGTTGCTTTTTCAAGAAAGAAAAAGTCTCGTTAATCAAATTAAAAGTTAATCTAATTGATAAGTAATAGCTGCATTACATTTAATTGCAATGGACAGCTATTACTCGATCATACGCCTTGCTTTACTTCATTTTTCTTCAACAAGTTATGGTCACAATATTCGAATTTTCCTGTCAGTTTTTTTTACAGTTGTGAGTTATATATAAATTGGTTGTTTTGTAAGTGTTTGTTTTTGGTTGGTTATTTGTGGTTGGCATAAATTGTGCTTTATTAAAAATACCTTTTGTGGTTAATAGTAATAGGGAAATACTATGTTAAAAAATATTAAAATGCTTTCTACTGCTGTTGTAATTTCTACAGCGCTAATGGCGAACACAGCACAGGCCACGCTTATTGATTTGACGACAGCGACTACTTCAGGGGTCACGTCAATATCTAGTAATAATGCGTTGTTGAATGCAACCTCTTGGATGTCTGTTGACGTTACCGATGCGTTATCATTTGAGTGGTATTTTAAAGCAAATGATTATCTTCCTTATGATGATTATGGTTATTTTGGTTTAGATGGGGTAAAAACAACATTGGCTTCGGTGAGTAGTGTGGGTGATTATGGAAATTCAGGTTGGATGACTTATCAGTTTGACTCTGCTTTCACTGGCGCACTTACCTTTGGCGTGCAAAATGTTCTTGATAATGGTTTTAATAGTCAACTTACTGTGAAGAATGTGACTGTTCCAGAGCCTGCTACATTGGCTATTTTGGGGTTAGGTTTGGCTGGTTTGGGCTTTAGCCGTCGCAAACGTTCTGCCAAATAAAAATTTCATTTTTATAATTTGAAATGATGAACTTGAGTTTTTTAAGTTCATCATTTTTTGCTTTTCTGCGTTACTGAAGTAATACTAATCCGCATAAGTAGACGAGCTATTTTGCTGGTTAAAATAACTTACTTTTTTGTTGTAAGTTTCGTAAAGGGAGTAACCATTTACGTCAACTTACGCCTCAAATTAAGACATTTTTCCTGCGCAAAATTTAGATCACATACTCAATCATGCGCCTTGCTATTCCTCATTTTTCCTCAACAAACTATGATCATAATATTATGCGGATTGGTATAATAATATTTATTAAATAGTTAAGAATATCTTACACGTGCCGATACACTAACTAAGCGTATTAATAATATAAGGAGGTAATATGAGTCAGCATTTAATCGTCGATTTTATAAACCGTGCTTATGTGTTTAAGCCTTCTAATGATGCGAAACTTGTTATTCATAAAGTGAAAGAGTATCAAGCATCTAACCGTAAAAATAATTTTTCTCCCGAAATGGCTGAAGAAAGCACCCATTCTCTTCACTCGATTAAAGTAAAAAAAATACAACCGGCCAGCGATAATCAGCAAGAGTCACAAGATGTTAAGCCTGATGGGCATATTGATATTACTATTTAACACTTTTAAAAGTGTAGGGTAAGGGAGGTGACTACCAGTAGCTAGTAGTAACATGCTTATTTAATGTAATACCAATCAAGTGACACATATCCTCTCCTCTATTATCCAGATATATTCGCTGCCATTTTATTCCTCGTGGAAGTGCACATTTATATTCTTAATAATTTACTACACCAGCACATACCCGTTATCATTGACTGACTTAAAATAACATTGTTAATGAGATGGAAAGCGATTTTGAGAACTAATTTGATCACCCCTGAAGGGTTTAAAAAGTTACAGAGTGAATTGGATTATTTATGGAAAGAATACCGTCCTGAAATTACACAGAAGGTCACCTGGGCTGCTAGCTTAGGAGATAGATCTGAAAATGCAGATTATAAGGAAAATAAACGAATTTTAAGGCAGATAGATTCGCGTATTCGTTTTTTAACTAAGCGCCTTGAACAATTGCAAGTGATTACGCCACAGTTAGCGCAACAAGGTAAAGTGTTTTTTGGTGCATGGGTTGAAATCGAGAATGAAAATGGTGAACAGAAGCGCTTTAAGATTGTAGGGCCAGATGAAATTTATCAGCGTGGGGAGTTGCAGCAGCGTAAAGATTATATTTCAGTTGATAGCCCGATGGCTCGTGCACTATTAAAATGTGAAGTTGATGATGAGGCGATAGTTATAACACCCGCCGGTCGTGCTTGCTGGTATGTTAATAAAATTGAATATGATTTTTAAACGTTTTTAATTGTAAATTATTTGAACTGTCCGCTTACTATTTTTATCGGCATAACTTATTTCCTAATAACATAGGCTAAGCTTATGTTATTGCTAAGCTGAACTGGCTTGACTGGAATCCATGATAAGGATCTATTATGTATCAAAATTTACAAAGTATTGGCATAACAAATGTTGATGAAATTGAGCGTTATAGTATTCGTCAGGAAGGTGATAACGATATTTTAAAGATCTATTTTAAAAAAGATAAAGGAGCACATCAATTTTTCTCTCGTAGCGTTAAATTTAAATTTCCTAGGCAGCACAAAAAAATAAGCGCAGATCATGGGGGGCGTGGTTTTCGTAATGTATATGAAATAAATAGTTCACTACGTTACATTACTCAAGAGCTTGATACATTAACGGTACAGGTAAAAAGTGAAAAAGAGTTGAAACAACAAATATTAAACGATTTAAAACATTTACAGGCGGTTGTCGCAAGCAAAATAGCTGAGATAGAATCAAAACTCGATAAGTTATAATATTGATACAATGAAAGTATCACTTATACCAACTCCGGTAAGTATGTGATCTAAATTTTGCGTAGGAAAAACAGCTTAATTCAAGGCGTAATTTGACGTAAATGGTTATTCCCTTTGCGAAAATTACAACGCAGCAGTAAGTTGTTTTAACCAGTAAAATAGATCAGCTATTTATTGGAATTGGTATTATACCCATGCTACTTCAAGATGCAAAATCAACAGAAAAAGGGTGCCGAGATGTGAGGCATCAAATTTAAGTGTAGTTATTCTACATAGAGATTTTATAACAACGCAGATGGCTATAGTTATAGCCCTGACTTTATAGTTGATTGCTTATCAGGGCTGTAATTTACGGTGCAATTTCACTTTTCAATACGAATTTAGTGCCATTAAACTTCATATTACTAAGTAATATTTTCACGTGATCTTGGCCTGCTAGGTCGAATCTTAAACCGTATTTGGAGTAGTGAAGCGAGCTCTGTAAATTACATAGACGACCACTGAGCGATAGCTGATTTTGTTTTTTCTTCGGATCAGTAAAAATATCAATCGTGACTTCTTCACCAATCTCGATGTTTTTGGCTAAGGCTGAAATAATAAAACGACAGCCACCCTTAGATAGATCGCGTATTTCGGTTTCCACTTTTTTCCCGTTAACTGTTGCATACCCCGTTAAACTCACCTCATATCTCGGCTCTTTTCTTAATTGACGAAGTTTCATTACCCCTGAACAGAGATAATTATCATTGGAATAACACCACTGAGTATATGCATTATTTGGCTGCGAAATTGAATGATTCCCCCTTCGCCTTTTTGAGAAATTGCACGGACATTCATCAAAAATCCTTCTTGAAAAAAAGCATTTTTTTTGTCTTCAGAAATATTGGGAACTTCAAGTAGTATGAGGTTGTTAGAGTGATAACCTATAAATTTAGTTTTACTCATCAATTTCATGCCAACAGGTGTCATGATATTGATCGTAAATTCGCTACCATGGCTTATCATATCAATGCCATCGCTACTGTTAATGGTCGTTTCAACTCCTTTTTTAGGAGAAAGTGTGGAAACTAGCTGACTATCTAGCTGACTATCCTTGTCCAATGGTTGCTCCATTTATTCGCTCAATAACGATATTGTAGTTGTAAAAATTGCCATTAATAGTTGTTATTAGGATTAGTAACAGAGAATAGGTTGTTTGGCAAACGAAGATTAATGCCGTTATTTTTTTGTATGGTATAAAATATAAAGATGCAGATTAAAGTTTTGCTTAATTTGGTCGATATATAAACAAAATAGGTATTGTATTAATTTATCATCGAAGTGCTCTATTTTGTTGGGCATTACTTATTATTCAATCGTTATAAAGAGGGCGTGTTATGGTTTCTTCAATCAATTCTAATGCTTCTTTCGGCCAAGCGGTAAGTACCCTGGCGAAAGAAAATGGTAATAAAGATCACGCTTCCCTCGATAAACATGTATCAGAGAATGCTAAGTCTGATAAAGCGCAAAAAATAGATCCATCTGCAATTGCGATTAATAAAAAACAGCTCAATGCCGCTATTTTGCAATCATCTTTGCAATTTAATGAGACTATCGCCAATAGACCCAATACCTTAGTTTTAAAAGCGGCTTTGCAGGGTATTAACGACGTATTGAAAAATATGGGGGTCGAGAATACGGTTGAAGATACCTATCAAAAATCTGACATTGATTTTAGTCCCGAAGCGACCGCGGAGCGTATCCTTTCGTTTAGTACGCAGTTTTTCTCGGCTTACCAAGGGCAGCATCCTGAAATGGATGAGCAGGAAGCGAAACGTTCTTTTGTTGAGCTTATTGGGGGGGGGGATAGATCAAGGTTTTTCTGAAGCCCGGGATGTCCTAGGGGGGTTAAAAGTATTAGAAGGAGAAATTGCCGATAATATTGACAAAACTTACGAGATTATTCAAAAGGGATTAGAGGATTTTCTTAAAGGCCCCGATGATGCAGAGCAGGTTGAGGAAAAAGCCGAGTAGTAGCTATATTGACGGTGGTTTGTTGACCCGTTACTTGCAGTAACGGGATTCGTTTAAAATGGGGAACGAGCGATTAAGCTTTTAGATTCTCTTTAAATGCATTGAGAGTTTTAAAAAGTAACTCAATTTTGACCACAATTGCAGGGAGCAGTGTTTTAAAATGGTCTTCATTATCTGTTTGAATCTCCTGTAGATTTGCCGCTAACTCCTCGACATAGGGGAGAAAGGTGGTGGAATGATTTTTAAAATCACTATCCGCACTAAAAATTTGTGCAAAAGCGGCTTTATCTTGCTTGCGCAGCAATTCAAGTTGTTTATCGGCATCAACGGCTTTGTGATAAATTATTTTTATATTCTCTTTTAACTGCTCAAGTACGCGTTTTTTAGACATTTTTGATCCTATTGATGGTTATTTACTCGGAAATGATTTCATTATAGCGAATCAATAACCGTTTTACTTGGCTGACCTGCAATTTCTCGACTTAGTCTAGGTACTAAATAACCTGGCAAGGCGATACTCATCTCTTTCATTAAATGTTGTGCACTTTTTTCTTCTATATCAAAATGGCTAGCACCCTGTACTTTATCTAATAAAAAGAGGTAGTAAGGGAGGATGTTGGCTTCATTGAGTTTCTCACTGAGCGCAATCAAAGCTTGGCCATTATCATTAACCCCTTTTAATAGCACACTTTGATTTAATAGTTGAATACCAGCTTGATGGAGTTTAAGCAGTGCTATTTTTAACGCATTATCTATCTCATTGGCATGGTTAATGTGTAATACCATGATCACCTTTAACCTTGTATTCTGTAACATGCTTATAAGCGAGGCAGTGATTCGGTTAGGAATAACAACTGGTAAACGGGTATGAATTCGTAAGCGACGTAATTGTGGTAACTGTTCAAGTTGCGTAATGACATGTTGTAAAAATTCATCTTTACTCATTAAGGGATCGCCACCGCTTAAAATGACTTCATTAACTTCTGGGTGCGCTTTTATGTAGGTAATAATTTCCTGTAGCTGCTGCTTATTAATATTATTGTCTTGATAGGGAAAGTGTCGTCTAAAACAGTAACGACAATTAACCGCACAACCCGATTTTAAAATAAGTAATACACGGCTTTGGTATTTGTGTAATAAGCCTGACAAACCATTGTCATGCTCCTGTAAAGGGTCAATTGAATAACCGTCAGCAATGAACTCTTCATCAGTGATTGGCAACACCTGTTTAAGTAGCGGATCGTTAATATCTCCCTTTACCATTTTTTTAACAAAGGGCATTGGCACTAACATGGGGAATGCTTTCTTCGCTTTTAGACTAAATGGTGCGATTTCACTGGAAATATCTAATAATTGTAGGAGTTGAAGCGGGTTTTTTACTGCATTAGCGAGTTCCTTTTGCCAAGACGCTAACTCATCGGTATTATTCACGGTAATTATTTGTGCCATTTTTAAAATAAATTATATAGAGGTTAATATGGGAACGTATAGTACCAGTGAATTTAAAGCAGGGCTAAAAATCATGCAAGATAATGAGCCTTGTGCAATTATCGAGAATGAATTTGTTAAACCGGGTAAAGGTCAGGCATTTAGCCGTGTTAAAATTCGTAAATTACTGTCAGGAAAAGTAATCGAAAAAACATTTAAGTCAGGCGAATCGGTTGATTCTGCGGATGTGATGGAGATTGACCTTGCTTACCTCTATAACGATGGTGAATTCTTTCATTTCATGAATAATGATACATTTGAGCAAATTTCGGCGGATCAGAAAGCCGTTGGTGATAATGCGAAATGGTTAATCGAGCAAGACATGTGCACAATCATTACTTGGAATGATAATCCAATTGCGGTTACTCCACCTAACTTTGTTGAAATTGAAGTGACTGAAACAGATCCTGGTCTAAAAGGTGATACGGCTGGAACGGGCGGTAAGCCTGCGACATTAGCAACGGGGGCAGTGGTTCGTGTGCCGTTGTTTATTCAGATTGGTGAAGTCGTTAAGGTTGATACACGTAGTGGCGAATATGTTGGTCGTGTGAAGAAATAAGCATTATATACCCATGCCCTATGGGCTTTAGCTCGAAAATCAGTCCGGCGTTGTAACAGTTGAAAAGTGAATAACAATTACTTCATGTTGCGCCTTGCTCTGTTATCCGAGCTACTGCCTGACAAAGCATATTGAGGTAAAAAAATCCCCCTGTTTAGTTTGGCTAAACAGGGGGATTTTTTTATGACATCTGCAATAGTATGGTAAATACAAAGACACTCACCGCAAATGCAAAGCCATAGCTGATAACCTGTTGCCAATCACGTCCCCGTTTAATGCCCAGGTCATGTAACGCGTGAAAAATGCGATGTAAGGTATGCCATAACGGTAATGCGACTAAAATGAATACAATTACTGCCCCATACCAAGTCGTGGCAAAACCGTGTAATTTTTCGTAGCTTAGATTTTCTTGATTGATAATGCCTAGTGGCACCAATATACCTGTAATTAAGATCATAATCGGTGTTATAAATGCGGTCAACATGCCGCCAGCACCAAATAACCCCCAAAAAATGGGCTCATGGGAGCGTATATATTGCTTTTCTCTGTTATCTGTCATTTGTGCCTCCAATTATAGGGTGATCACCAATAAGAAAAATACCGTTGTGATAGCGAATATTGCATAGTGTGCAGCAACAATGGTTTGATCTTCAAGCTTCTTGCCTTTAATCCATAAATCTGCGGCCTTGGGCGCTAAAGAGAACCAAGTCACCGTATGGTAGAGCGCAAAAACAAGCATGATCAGATGCAGCAAAATAGCAAAGGGGTTGTGCAGGGCTTCTAACCACGCATTGAAGGCTGCTTCACCTTGGCTAAGACGTAACACGCCCCAAGCTAAAATAAGTGAATATATGGTGATTAACACACTGGTGCCCTCACGAATCATATATTTAGTGTAAAAGAGTTGCTTCATCCACCAATCATTGGGGAGCTCTCGTACATAGGGTTTACGTTTACTCATTATTTTCTCCTTAATCGGGTTTGAACATGCCAATTAAATAATCTTTACTGCTTTCAACTTTTAAGAGTTGGATTGCAGCAGCAGGATCAACATCTTTAGGGCAAACAACAGAACAATAACCGACAAAGGTACAGCCCCAAACCCCTTCTTCTTGATTAACTATTTTCATGCGCTGCGCTTCGCCATTATCACGACTATCACGATTGTATCTTGCCAGTAATGCTAAGGCTGCGGGACCTGTAAATTTATTGTCTAACGCATATTGTGGACAGGCTGCGTAACAGAGACCGCAATTAATGCACATTGAGAATTGTTTGTATTTGTCCATCTGCTCAGGTGTTTGTTGGTAAGCTCCTTCCGATAAGCATTTATCATTTTCAGGGATAATATAGGGCTTAACCGACTCTAATTTGGCAATAAAATCATCCATGACGACAACTAAGTCGCGTTCAATCGGAAAGTTAGCTAGAGGTTCTAAACTCACTGTATTGGGATAATAGTCGCGTAAAAAAGCCTTGCAGCCTAATTTAGGAGTGCCATTGACCATCATTCCACAACTGCCACAAATCGCCATTCGGCACGACCAGCGGAAACTAATGCTGCTATCGAGATGATCTTTGATGTATTGCAATGCCTCTAGTACTGATAAGTCTGCACTGTAGGGGATTTCAAAGCGTTGTTTAAAGGGCTCGTTATCCATTTCAGGACGATAGCGAAGCACTTCAATTTCAATAGTTTGTTCACTCATTAAGCTTTCTCCTGCGCTTTGTCACCTGCTGCACCGTAGGCTCTTTCTGCCGGTTGACTGGTGGTGATTGTGACCGATGAATAGTCTATTTTAGGGGCCTTGTCAGCTTGATAATAGGCTAGTGAATGTTTTAAGAAATTAACATCATCGCGTTTTTCAAAGCCATCAATGCGTTGATGAGAGCCACGCGACTCTTCGCGTAAAATCGCACTATGAGCCATCGCTTCAGCGGTATCAAGTAGATAACCGAGTTCAATTGCATACAAAAACTCAGTATTAAAGACACTGGATTTATCGTTGATTTGAATATTTTTATAACGCTGCTTCAGTTCTGCTAGTTTTTCTATGGTTGCTTGCATCGATTCTTTGGTGCGGTAAATACCAACGCCTTGCTCCATGCTATCCCCCATTTCTTTGCGAATGTCGGCCATTTTTTCGCTACCATTGCTGTGCAGCAGCGCTTCTGTCTTGGCTAGGATATCTTCAGCTTGTTTACGCAGAGGTGTTATTTTTTCATGTTTAGCTTCACGTGCATAGTTAGCTGCTTGCTCTCCAGCAAGTTGACCAAACACCGCTAATTCAGTTAACGAGTTTGAACCTAAGCGGTTTGCACCGTGTAAGCCGACGGAAGCACATTCACCAATCGCATATAAGCCTGCTAATTTGGTCGCGGTTTTGGCATCGGTTTCAATTCCACCCATGGTGTAATGTACAGTAGGCCTAACTGGAATTGGTTCATTGACAGGATCTACGCCAACATAGGCTTTTGCTAATTCACGAATAAAGGGGAGACGTTCATTAATTTTGGCTTCCCCTAAATGACGTAAATCGAGGTAGACAACATCACCGCGTGGGGTATTGACGACATTGCCTTTTTGTTGCTCTTGCCAAAAACATTGGCTGAGTTTATCGCGTGGGCCTAATTCCATGTATTTATTTTTAGTTTGCCCAACCGGAACTTCAGGTCCGAGACCATAATCTTGTAAATAGCGATAGCCGTCTTTATTGGTTAAAATACCCCCTTCGCCACGACATCCTTCTGTCATCAGAATACCGCTTCCGGGCAATCCGGTTGGATGATACTGCACAAACTCCATATCACGTAGTGCAACACCATGACGATACGCAAGTGCCATACCATCACCAGTTACAATGCCCCCATTGGTGTTAAAGGTATAAACTCGACCAGCCCCACCGGTTGCCATAATCACAGATTTCGCTTGGATAAGTTTGGCTTCACCTTCGGCAATATCAAGGATAAGTACACCTTGTATCTTGCCATCATCAACGAGTAGGTCTAAACAAAAATGTTCATCATAACGGGTGATTTTAGGGTGCTGTAGAGACGTCTGAAAGAGAGTATGGAGAATATGAAAACCACTTTTATCGGCAGCGAACCAGGTGCGTTCTATTTTCATCCCACCAAAAGCGCGAACGTTAATGGATCCATCCTCTTTGCGACTCCAAGGGCAACCCCAGTGCTCTAATTGGGTTAATTGTTTGGCTGCATTTTCGACAAAATATTGCACAACATCCTGTTCACAAAGCCAATCACCACCAGAAACGGTATCATGAAAGTGGTTTTCAAGAGAGTCATGATCTTGGGCAACGCCTGCAGCCCCTCCCTCCGCTGCAACCGTATGACTGCGCATTGGGTAAACCTTCGAAATTAAGGCTACTTCAAGATCTGGATGATTTTCTGCAATTTCAATTGCAGCCCGTAATCCTGAACCACCCGCACCTATAATAGCTACATCAGTTTTAATTATCTGCACACCTTACCTCCCATCAAATTTTTATGATAATTGAGTGTATCACCACACCTGCTATTTTCCGTGAGAAATGTAAGGTTTTCAATAAGTAGGTTTAAATAGGAGTTATTTTGCTGAAAAAATATAAATATCTGTTCATATTGAAAAATAAATTTAATATATAATTATTGCATAATATACCCATGCTGCTTCAAGTTGCAAAGTCAGGAAGTGATCGATGTAATTCACTTCCATAGTGGTTATAGCTTACAATTAATGACGCAAATAGGATTTTTTGCTGAAGGTGCTGAGGCATTAAATATAAAAAGGATTATATCAATGAACAAGGTAGTTACATTATTGTTACTCGGATTGTTTTCAACAATCTGTTACTCGAATCAGGATAGCTATTATTTTCCTACATTGGGTGCGCAATACAGTGCCTATGAAGCGACGGTAGTCGGTACGCTACCAGAGGTGCAGGCTGATCTTGCAAAAGAAAGCCCATTGGTAAACCAACGCATTACGATATTTCCCGAGAGAGAGGTTCCCGAACCGTTTTTTTTCGATGATCAGTTAAATTACTCTACGGCTTGGCAAAAAAATCCCGCTCCATTAGTTTTTCTGATTGCAGGTACTGGCGCCTCCCATAATGGTAGAAAAAATATCGATATGGCACGAGCCTTTTATCATGCAGGCTTTCATGTGGTATCACTCTCGTCTCCAACCTACATGAATTTTATTGTTGCGGCATCTAAAAACGGTGTCCCAGGCAACGCCTATGAAGATGCGAAAGATCTGTACCGTGTTATGGAAGCTATTTGGAGTCAAGCCAAGCAGGATATTAAAGTCTCTGATTTTTATCTGACTGGTTACAGTTTAGGTGGTTTTAATAGCGCTTTTGTTAGTAAACTTGATGAAGAACGTCGGATCTTTAATTTTCGCAAGGTCCTATTAATTAACCCACCAGTTTCATTGTATAACTCGATTTCACTGCTTGATCGAATGAGTCAAAACATTCCCGGAGGACCTGATAATTTCAATAAATTCTTCGAAGGTTTGTTGCAGGAAATTGGTCATGTTTATAAAAAAAATGATGGTGTTGAGATGGATAGTGAATTTCTATTTCAAGCATATAAAGCGGTTGACCCTACTAATGAAGAGCTTGCCGCGCTAATTGGCGTATCATTTAGAGTTTCCTCGGCTAACTTAATTTACACCTCTGATATTATGACTAAAAGTGGTTTTATAGTGCCTAAGAATGTCACTATGGGGATAAATAGCTCGCCGGGACATTACGCAATTGTTTCCTATCAACTTGGCTTTACGGATTATTTCCATGGTTATTTTTATCCTTATTATAAAGCTCAATATCCACAGTTAAATAGGGATGGTTTTACGGCGTTAATGAATTTACATGCACTGGAATCTTATTTTAAAAATAGTAGCAAAATAGAGGTAATGCACAACGTTGACGATATTATTCTCGAGCCAGGGGAAATAGATTTTTTCATACGGGTTTTTGGTGATAGAGCAAAAATTTACCCTAAAGGGGGGCATTGCGGCAATATGGCGCATAAAGATAATGTCGCGCACATGGTTAGTGTGTTTAAGCAGTAAAAGGATGATACAGATGAATGGAAACACAATAACTCGGTCATACATACATTTTATTTTAGCGCTACTGACGCTGTTATTTATTTCTGCTTGCAGCAGTGTGCCGCAAGTAGAAGGGGATAAACCTGAGCCAGCCTATTTTGACTCAGCCAGAACAGTGAGCGATGATCACGATTTCGTCTTAGCTGATGTATACGATCCATGGGAAGGATTCAACCGCACAATGTATCGCTTTAATTATCGGGCTGACCGTTATGTGCTGCTACCCGTTATTGAAGGGTATCAATATGTTACACCAGAGCTGATGCAAGATGGCATTCATAATTTCTTTGAAAATATCAGAGAAATCACCACTTTTATCAATAGTCTATTGCAATTGGAGCTAACCAAAAGTTACCAAACTGCAGGGCGATTTTTAACTAATTCAACGGTAGGTCTTCTTGGCACGATTGACGTGGCCAGCTATTGGGGAATACCGAAGCACAGGGAAGATTTTGGACAAACCATGGGATATTGGGGCTCAGGCTCTGGTCCTTATTTAGTATTGCCATTATTAGGCCCTTCATCTGTGCGTGATAGTATCGGGCTTGGTGTAGATTCTATTGTGATGAGTAATCTTCGCGACCAATTAAATATGAAATGGGAAGAGGAGCTGATTTGGGATGCACTTAACGCGGTTGATACGCGCTCTAATATTACCTTTCGTTATTATCAGACAGGATCTCCGTTTGAGTATGAGTTAGTACGCAAATTATGGACCGCTAAACGTCAGCTTGATGTTGAAAAATAAGGAATAAGCAGAATGATATTTATCTATAGAAACACCATAAAATTTATCATCTTTGCGGCGTTAACAGTGACTGTATTCGCGATGACGGCAAGTGCGGCACCTAATAATAAACTGATAAAAGTCGGTGTGACCGCATCGCTCTCTGGCGTGTATCAAGAGCAAGGAGAAAATTTGCTCAGAGGCATAAAAATGTGGGCGAATGATGTTAATGCTAGAGGTGCTTTACTTGGCAAAGATATCGAAATAATCCATTATGATGATCAATCCGATCCAGAACAAAGTGCTAAATTATACGAGCGCTTGATTAATGTCGATGGCGTTGATTTATTGATTGGTCCCTACTCATCCGATGTCACGCTCAGAGCAAGTGATGTTGCCGAGAAATATAAAATGCCGATGGTATCAGGGACGGCTGCAGCATCGCAAATTTGGAATAGAGGCTATCAAAATATATTTCAGGTGGATTTACCTGCTGAACAGTATTTAGTTGATGGTTTACGTGTGGCAAAAGCCCGTGGCTTAAAAACACTAGCGATCGTTTTTCAGGATAGTGTTTTTACCAGTGAGGTCGCAATGGGGGCGAAGAAAGCGGCAGAAAAAATGGACATTGAACTACTTGTTTTTGAACAATATTCAAGTCTGCGTAGTGATTTTTCAGAACTGATTAAAAAACTTGTCCAGAAAAAACCGCAACTTGTCTTAGGAGCAACTTACTTTGACGATGCCATTGCGATTGTTCGCGAGAGTAAAAAACAACATTTTAGTCCACTGGCATTTGGCTTTACTTCAGGTCCGTCTCTCGCTGCATTTGGTGAAGCGTTAGGAGATGATGCAGAAAATATTATTGGCTTTACACCATGGATACACGCGGTAAGGGTTCCGTTGGCATTTGATTTTGACTTTCGTTATCGACATATTTATGGCCACGCTGCGGATAGCAATGCCGCTGGTGGTTACGCCGCAGGGGAAGTCCTCGAGGCGGCTGTACGTTTAGCCGGAACACTTGATCAAGATAAAATGCGCAAACAGTTACAAAGTATGAGTTTTCTCTCTATTGTTGGTCGTTATCGCGTTGATTCAACGGGCAAGCAAATAGGTAAAGCAATGTATGCGTTACAGTGGCAGAATAATCAAAGACGTTTAGTGCTGCCCTATATTTTTGCGGAAGCGCAAATTAATTTTTTACTTCCATGGGAGGAACGTTAATTCGTTCTTTCTTATACAAGTAACTGAAACGCTATCTGTTTTTATTTCCGAAACATTCGTTATTGAGTAAACTAGGGCGAACAAAGGAGATAAAATGAATTGGTTACCGAGCGCAACTATAGAACAGCTGCAACAGCGTGCAAAAATAGTACAAGCCATCCGCTATTTTTTTGTGGAACGAGGCTTATTAGAAGTAGAAACTCCCGTATTAAGCCAAGCGGGGGTGACGGACATTCATCTATCTTGTTTTAAAACGCTATTTAATGGCCCAGCTATCTCTGATGGTCAAAGCCATTCCTTAGGCGTACCGCTGTACATGCAAACATCGCCAGAATTCCACATGAAAAGGCTGTTGTCAGCTGGCAGTGGCTCTATCTTTCAAATTAGTAAGGTATTTCGTAATGAGGAATCGGGGCGCTTCCATAATCCAGAGTTTACATTACTGGAATGGTATCGAGTCGGGTTTGACCACTTTTTATTAATGGATGAAATGGATCAGTTATTGCAATTATTGCTCAATTGTCGATCTGCACGCCGCTGTACCTATCAAGATGCTTTTCTTGAAGTATTAAATGTTGACCCATTAGCAGCTACGATTCCTCAACTAATTGAGGCTGGGCAATGTCTCGAATTAGGAGATGTATTAAATAATGAACGCGATCGCGATACTATTTTACAGTTGCTATTCTGTGTTGCGATAGAGCCCGTTATTGCACAAGAACAGCCTTGTTTTGTTTATAATTTTCCAGCTTCTCAAGCGGCGTTAGCAAGAATATCTGAGCATGATTGCCGTGTTGCTGAACGTTTTGAAGTCTATTACCAAGGTATCGAACTGGCTAATGGTTTTCATGAGCTTAGTGATGCCTGGAACAGCTCAAACGGTTCCAAGTTGATAACCGTTTACGTAGCGAAAAAGGGCTCGATACGATGCCGATAGACCATCACTTCATTGACTCTTTAGCGAATTTACCAAATTGTGCGGGCGTAGCGTTGGGGGTGGATCGATTAATTATGTTAGCAACGGACAGTAAACACATTAAAGATGTGGTCAGTTTTACCATTAGTGGAGCATAAAATGGGTAAATTATGGTTAACCGATAGACGTTATCATCTACTGGGCTATTTGCTGCGCATTGTTTACTGGCTAGTCGCTATTTATATCTCTTCTCTCTATTTGCAACATTATGCTGCCGATGAATGGTTTAAATTGGGTTTGATGTTACTCAGTTTATTTTTTGTCGTAGGATTTTTAGTTTTAGCACGTTTGTTGGATCATGTTTTTAAAATAGTAAAAAATTAATCTGTTATTTCAAGCTACACTATTGATAAGTCCTAGTAATTAATCGAGGTTTTTATGGCAATAAACAAAGTAAAATCTGAATTTGAAAAGTTATCTGCAATTTTAGATGAAGGTTTGATTGCGGATGAGTGTACTGCAGGTGAATTAAAACAGGTACATGATCAATTGCAAAAGGCTATAGCGGCTAGAGACCCTGCTCAGCATATTAGAGATAAAAAAATAGCGCAGCAGTTAGTGCTGTTTGAAGAGAGTAATCCTATTGTAGGTAAGGTCGTTAAAGATTTATTAAACGCATTATCGGGAATGGGGATTTAGTTTTTAATAAAAATAAAAAAACCGACATTAAGTCGGTTTTTTATTAAAAAGCTTTATTTTACTTACTTCAATAGAGGCTTAAAAACCTACTATTAATTAAAGTGCTTTAATTTTTGCAGCAAGACGGCTTTTCTTACGAGCAGCTGTGTTTTTGCTAATTAAGCCTTTAGTTGCATAGCTATCTAAAACTGATTGCAATTTTACAAATGCAGAAGTAGCTACTTCTTTATCTGCAGCTTCAATTGCAGTAACAACTTTCTTAATGAAAGTACGCATCATTGTACGACGACTTGCGTTGTGTTTACGGTTATTTTCAGCTTGTAAAGCACGTTTTTTAGCAGACTTGATATTAGCCAAGACCTTAACTCCTAAATTCTGTATAACAAGGGATAATCAAAGGTCGAGGAATATGCCTTGTAACACGTATATTGTCAAATGGTTTCTTTTTAACCGCTGAAAAAACTGGTAAGAAACCGATCAGATGGTTAAACTGCGCACATTTTATACCCAAAGCCCCCACAGATGCAAATTTGATAATGTTTTAAAAGGCAGTTAATTACTTTTTAACTTTCCATTAAAGTAATATGTCATTGTTATTTATTTTATTAATTTTGCAAAGGTAGCCGATTCGGGCGGTTTCTATTCAATTTTAGGGATGATAGTGTGAGCAAAAAATTATTGAGATCTGGTTTGATAGTCAGCTCTATGACGTTGATCTCGCGTGTATTAGGCTTAGTTCGAGATGTTGTTATTGCGCACTTAATGGGGGCAGGGGCCGCCGCTGACCTTTTCTTCTTCGCAAATAAAATTCCCAATTTTTTACGTCGTCTATTTGCCGAAGGCGCTTTTGCTCAAGCTTTCGTGCCAGTGCTGACTGAATATGAAAAAACTAAATCACCGGATCAAGTAAAAGCACTTATCGCTAGTGTCTCGGGAACATTAGGTACAATTATCACTGTTGTTACTATTCTGGGGGTGTTAGGTTCATCGGTTATTACGGCCTTATTCGGCTTTGGTTGGTTTCTTGAATGGTGGAATGGTGGTGAACAGGGCTATAAATTCGAACTGGCCTCTTTGCTACTTAAAATTACCTTCCCCTATTTGTGGTTTATTACATTTACAGCATTATCGGGCGCTATCTTAAATACCTTGGGTAAATTTGCCGTGGCAGCATTTACACCGGTGTTCCTCAATATTGCTATTATTAGCTGTGCATTATGGCTTGCACCAAATTTACAGCAACCTGAAATAGGATTAGCGATCGGCGTCTTTTTAGGTGGGGCTTTGCAGTTTTTATTTCAGATTCCATTTTTACATAAAGAGAAATTGTTAGTGCGACCTACCTGGAATTGGTCTGATCCCGGTGTGGTCAAAATTAGAACATTGATGATTCCCGCTTTATTCGGTGTTTCAGTTAGTCAAATTAATTTGCTATTAGATACTTTCATTGCCAGTTTTCTACAAACAGGATCTATTAGTTGGTTATATTATTCTGATCGTTTGTTAGAATTTCCATTAGGCCTATTTGGTATTGCAATTGCGACGGTGATCTTGCCAAGTTTATCCTCCTCCCATGTCACTAAAGATAATCACTATTTTGCTAAAACCTTAGACTGGGGGATGCGCATGGTATTCCTGTTAGGTTTTCCAGCAATGGTTGGATTGATTGTGCTGGCTGAGCCTATGTTACGTGTTTTATTCATGCGTGGTGAGTTTGATATACAAGATGTATCAATGGCTGGAATGAGCTTATGGGCCTATGCCAGCGGTTTACTAAGCTTTATGTTAGTGAAAATACTTGCCCCAGGCTATTATTCTCGACAGGATACTAAGACGCCCGTTAAATATGGGATGATTGCGATGCTTAGTAACATGCTACTTAATATCATTTTTGCGATCCCCTATGGCTATGTTGGACTGGCTATTGCGACGTCGATATCGGCCACGCTGAATGCATTTTTACTCTGGTTTGGTTTATATCGTAGTGGTGTTTATAAAATACAAAAAGAGAGCATATCCGTCTACTTGCGTATTATTTTCTCCGGAATATTGATGGCGGTGGCGTTGGCACTATTCACTCCGACATTGCAGGAATGGGCACAGTTTTCTTTATTTAAATCAGCGCTTACCTTGTTGCTATTAATCGCGGGTGCCGTGATCACCTATTTTATTATGTTGTTATTGAGTGGCATCCGGGTACATCATTTTAAGGTTTCCACGGATAATGATAAAAATGAGGGCTGATAAGTTGCGCTGCTTACTATATAATCCACTTTTTGCATTTTCATAACTTATCTAAAAGTAAAATAATGGAACTAATACGGGGTATTCATAATCTACAACCTCAGCATCAAGGCTGCGTGTTAAGTATTGGAAATTTCGACGGCATTCATCTTGGCCATAAAGTTGTGTTGGCAAGATTGTTAGTCGAAGCTGAACGTTTACAAGTTCCGGCAACGGTGATGACCTTTGAGCCGCAGCCCGCTGAATTATTTGCCGGAAATAATGCGCCTGCGCGTTTAAGCCGATTACGTGATAAGTTTGTGCAATTAGAAAAACAAGGCATCAATCGCCTGTTATGCGTCTCTTTTACGCATCAATTTGCTAATTTGAGTGCACAAGATTTTATTACTGAGTTATTAATCAAGAAGCTCGGAGTGCAATTTCTCGTGGTGGGTGATGACTTTCATTTTGGCTATCAGCGCCAAGGTGATTTTGAATTATTGAAAGCTGCGGGTAAAAAGTACGGTTTTGTCGTGGTCGATACGAAAAGTTTATTGCAACAGGATAAGCGTATCAGTAGCAGCCGTATTCGTGACTTTTTAGCGGTAGGTGATTTAGCGCAAGCGGAGCAGATGCTGGGAAGAAAATACAGCATTACAGGGCGTGTTGGCCATGGCCGTAAATTAGGGCGAACCATTGGTGTACCAACGGCTAATCTACTATTAAAACGCCGTGTCTCACCTGTTTCAGGGGTTTTCGTTGTGTCCATATTAGGCCTTGATGAAAAAGTGTATCAAGGGGTTGCTAATATTGGAAAGCGTCCAACCGTGCATGGTGTTCGTCAACAGTTAGAAGTACACCTCTTTGATTTTAATCGCGACTTATATGGTGTGCAATTAGAGGTGGTGTTACTAGCTAAGTTACGCGATGAGGTACGCTTTGACTCATTTGCACAATTAAAGATACAAATTGATAAAGATATAAAGCAAGCCAAACAGTGGCATCAACTGAATTCAGATAAATCGTAATTAAACATTATGTTAATGGAAAATAGAAATGAGTGACTATAAAGATACGTTAAACTTACCTAAAACAGGTTTTCCGATGCGTGCAAATTTAGCAAATCGTGAACCTAATATGTTGAAAAATTGGTATAGCAAAGATCTTTACCAACAGATTCGTAGCGCTAAAAAAGGTAAAAAGACATTTATTCTGCACGATGGCCCTCCCTATGCGAATGGTGATATTCACATAGGTCACTCCGTTAATAAAATTATTAAAGATATTATTATTAAGTCTAAAACATTATCTGATTTTGATGCGCCTTACATCCCAGGCTGGGATTGCCATGGGCTACCAATTGAATTAAAAGTAGAGCAGAAGCATGGCAAACCTGGGGCGAAATTGACTGCCGCTGAGTTTCGTATTAAATGCCGTGAATATGCTGCGCGTCAAGTTGACGGTCAACGTAACGACTTTAAACGTTTAGGTATCTTGGGTGAGTGGGATAAGCCCTATCTCACGATGGACTTTAAGACCGAAGCCAATATTGTCCGTGCCTTGGCAAAAATCATTAAAAATGGGCATCTTCATAAAGGTTCTAAACCTGTTCACTGGTGTACTGATTGTGGTAGTGCCTTAGCAGAAGCTGAAGTGGAATACGAAGATAAAAAATCACCTGCAATCGATGTCGCATTTACTGCCGTTGACGATGCAAAAATATTAAGCAGCTTCAACCTTGTTGGTGATGATGAAGGTCATGGTGCGATTGCTGTGGTTATTTGGACAACCACACCTTGGACACTGCCTGCTAACCGTGCGGTTGCTTTGGCGGCTGCCGTTGAGTACTCATTAGTGCAAGCCGATGATCGCCGCTTTATTTTAGCTACTCACCTCGTGCCTGATTGTATGGCGCGTTATGGCGTGAGTGAATTTAAAACCCTCGCTATCTGTTCCGGACTGGATTTAGAAAATCAACTTTTTAATCATCCTTTCTTAACAATAGAAGTGCCAGCGATTGTCGCCGATCACGTGACCACTGAAGCTGGTACGGGTATTGTTCATACTGCTCCAGGACACGGTCAAGACGATTACTCAGTCGGGCTGCGTTATAATCTAGAGGTTGCTAACCCCGTTGGTGATAATGGTGTATTTAGGGAAGATACAGAATTTTTTGCTGGCTTACATGTATTCAAAGCGAATGATCGTGTTGTTGAAGTGTTACAGGAACGAAATGCACTATTATGTCATAAGCCATTGCTACATAGTTACCCACATTGTTGGCGCCATAAAACCCCGATTATTTTCCGTGCAACGCCACAATGGTTTATCGCGATGGATCAGAAAGGACTGCGTGATAATGCATTAAAAGGTATTAAAGAAGTGCAATGGATCCCAAGCTGGGGACAAAATCGTATTGAGAAAATGATCGAAAACCGTCCTGATTGGTGTATCTCTCGTCAACGCACTTGGGGTGTTCCTATTACTTTGTTTGTTAATAAAGAAACGGATGAACTGCATGAAAATAGCGTTGAGATGATGGAGCTTATCGCGCGTAAGATTGAAAAAGAGGGCATTCAAGCTTGGTGGGATCTTGAGCCAGAGACGCTGCTTGGTTTTGAAGCCGAAGAGTTCCGTAAAGTGACGGATACCCTCGATGTTTGGTTTGATTCTGGTACAACGCACTCTGCTGTAGCGGCGGTACGTGAAGAGTACAGACAGGAAAATGGTGAGCAAGCACCGGTTGATATGTATCTTGAAGGTTCAGATCAACATCGTGGTTGGTTCCAATCATCGCTAATGACTGGCATGGCCATTAATAATGTCGCACCATATAAAGAAGTATTAACACACGGGTTCGTGGTTGATGGTCAAGGCAAAAAAATGTCTAAATCAGTGGGGAATGTTTTATCCCCACAAACGGTCATTAACAACCTAGGGGCAGATGTGCTGCGTTTATGGGTTGCCTCTACGGATTATACGGGTGAAATCACTGTCTCTGATGAAATCTTAAATCGTAGTGCCGATAGCTACCGTCGTATTCGTAATACCTCTCGCTTTTTACTGGCAAACCTTAATGGTTTTGAGCCAGCTACAGATATGGTTGCACCTGAAGAGATGGTGGCGTTAGACCGTTGGATCGTCGCGCAAACATTAACCTTGCAAAATGAAGTGGTTGAAGCTTATGAAAGCTATAATTTACATGTGGTTTATCAAAAATTAATGCATTTTTGTTCCATTGAATTAGGTAGCTTTTACTTAGATATCATTAAAGATCGTCAATACACAGCCAAAGCTGAAAGTAATGCACGTCGTAGCTGTCAAACTGCTTTATACCATATTGCCGAATCATTAGTGCGCTTAATGGCTCCGATTCTAAGCTTCACTGCCGATGAAATATGGGCTCGTATGCCAGGTCAACGTAGTGAATTTGTCTTTTCTGAAGTGTGGTATGAAGGTTTATTTGCCTTATCTGATCATGAAGCACTTAGCAATGAAGCGTGGGCTAGCTTAATTTCTGTGCGTGCGGAAGTGAACCGTGCTTTAGAGTTGGCACGTAAAGATAATGTTATTGGTGGTGGATTGGAAGCACAGGTAACACTGTATGCCGATGCAGCTTTAAGTGAGCTGTTAACAAGTTTAGAAGATGAGTTACGTTTTGTCTTAATTACTTCATCTGCCACTGTTAAAGCGTTGGCTGATGCTCCTGAAAATGCACTGGCAACTGAGCTTAAAGGGTTATCGGTTGTCGTTGAGAAAAGCTCCGCAGAAAAATGTTCACGTTGTTGGCACCATAGCGCTGATATCGGACAACATGAAGCGCATCCTGAGTTATGTGGGCGTTGTGTTACCAATATTGATGGTGCTGGCGAAATACGTAAATTCGCTTAGTTTTTTCAGTCCGTTTTATCGCAATGTTAACGCCTTAATTATTTAAGGCGTTTTTTTAGGATCATAAAATGCAAAATATAGAGACCAAAGAAAACTCTGGAATACGTTGGTTATGGTTAACGGCGATCGTTTTTATTATCGATCAAGTCACTAAATATTGGACAGTACAGGCATTAGAGTTACACGAATCTTATCAAGTGTTCTCTTTTTTTCATTTCACCTATGCGCGTAATTACGGTGCTGCATTTAGCTTCTTGAGTGATGCAGGGGGGTGGCAAAAGTACCTATTTACGGGCATCGCAGTGGTTGTTTCTGCCTATTTAATTTATGCATTGAAAAAAAATAGTGCCACACAACGTTGGTCAAATATTGCCTTCGCTCTCATTTTGTCTGGAGCGATTGGTAATGTAACGGATCGATTACTGTTTGGTTACGTGGTTGATTTTTTAGATTTCGATTTAGGTTTTTACCGTTGGCCAACCTTTAATGTGGCTGATATTTCTATTTTTATTGGGGCGGCAATGATGATTTTAGAATCTTTATTCACTGATAATAATAAAAAAGAGTCCTCAGAGAGCGACGAGTCGTAGGAATTGAATTATGGCTAAAATGATTAATGGGCAAAGTGAAGTATTGATGCATTTTTCTATCTGTCTAGCGGATGGATTTGCCGTTGATAGTAGCAAGGTAAATAATAAACCTGCTAAATTTGTGATGGGAGATGGCAGCCTGACGCCCGGTTTTGAAGCTTGTTTGCTCGGTTTAAAAGAGGGACAATCGGAAACATTTACCCTTGCCCCTGAATCGGCTTTTGGATTACCCGATCCTGATAATATCCATTATCTTGAGTTAACGAAATTTAGCGCGGATGTACCAGCAGAAATCGGCTCGATTATTACCTTTACACAACCCGATGGCAGCGATATTCCTGGTATTATTCGCGACGTGGTGGGGGATAGTGTCACGGTTGATTTTAACCATCCATTAGCTGGACAAACGTTAACCTTCTCCGTTGATGTTTTAGAAGTTTTAAATTAGAGGTCAATGATGAAAATTATTCTAGCTAATCCGCGTGGTTTTTGTGCTGGTGTGCATCGCGCTATTGCAATTGTGGAACGTGCTTTAGAGCTTTTTCCTGCGCCCATTTATGTTCGCCATGAAGTTGTTCATAATCAGTATGTGGTTGATGATTTAAAGGCGCGTGGTGCTATTTTTGTCGAAGAGCTAGATGAAGTGCCAGATCATAACATCGTTATTTTTAGTGCCCATGGTGTAGCACAGAGTGTACGTAATGAAGCGAAGCGTCGTACTTTAAAGGTGTTTGATGCAACTTGCCCGCTAGTAACGAAAGTGCATATGGAGGTGACGCGTGCTAGTCGTCGTAATCAAGAGTGCATATTAATTGGTCATCATGGTCACCCTGAAGTGATTGGTACGATGGGGCAATACGACAGCATTGAAGGGGGCATCTATCTCGTTGAATCTCCTGAAGACGTTGCTAATTTACAGGTCAAAAACCCGAATAGTCTCTGTTATAGCTCACAAACCACCTTATCCGTTGATGATACCGCGAATGTCATTACTGCCTTGCGTAACAAATTTCCGCAAATTGAAGGCCCTCGTAAAGACGATATTTGCTATGCCACGCAAAATCGCCAAGATGCCGTTAAAGATTTAGCCCAAAAGAGCGATTTAGTGCTAGTGGTGGGATCGCCTAATTCATCTAATTCGAATCGTTTACGTGAAAAGGCAAGTAGCGTTGGTGTGACTGCCTATTTGATTAATAATGAAGCCGATATTGACTGTGCTTGGTTTGACAAAGTCCAGACCGTGGGGGTTACTGCTGGCGCATCCGCGCCCGATATTTTAGTGCAGGCGGTTATAGACAAGCTACAGTCATTCGGTGGCTCTATGGTCATCGAAAATCCGGGTGTAGAAGAAAACACGGTTTTTGAAGTGCCAGCTGAATTACGCGTTAAGGCAATAGATTAATTGCGGAATAACCATCGTTTTTAGATAAAATGGTAAATGTCACGCATTTATCATTTTTTAATTTTTTTTGATACCCTTCAATAATGCTCAATAAATACTCTTTTGCTTACTGTAGATATGCACCTTTACAGCTATACTTTTAAGTTAGGTTAGCGGGTATGTAGCATATGTTACTAAGTTATATGGATTGATGTCAGCTAGGTAATTGTTATTTATAACCTTATTGTTTGATATGGCAATGACTTTGGTATTCCTCTCATTTTTTCGCCTATTGCTTCTATGTTTATCGCATACCTGATTGATTTCCTTTTATTGAATATATTGTCGGATGACTTGTATGAAAATGGATGGTTTTAGTTTAATCGAAATAATGATTAGTAGCTTTATTTTAGCTTTAGGGCTTTTAGGGCTAGCTGGTATGCAATCGACAGCCCTTAAATCAACCATTGAAATTCAGCAGCGTACCCTTGCCAACTCACTGATTGCAGACATCAGTGAACGAATGCAGTTAAACCGACAGTGGTTAAAAGAGCCCTCCAATAGTTACGCCATCGCCAGCTTAATGAATACCGACTTATCTGCCCCTAGTTGCGTCTCTTCAACAGGAGTCTTTACTAATTGTAGTGGGGAAGATATTAAGAAAAATGATCTCTTTGAATGGAAAAATAAATTTATCGGAGCCAATGTCAGCAGCAGTAATGGGCTAAATCATGGGTTAGTGGAAGCTGATGCCTGTATTGAAGTCGATAGTGATGGACGAAGTGTGATTGTGGTGAGTTGGTATTCAACGCTAAAAAGTAAAGATGCGGCGGCAGGAAAGGCGCTCACAGATTTGGCTGCTAAATGTGGCACTTCAGGGGCCTCTCGTCGGCAAATTGTAATGAAAACATTGGCAGGGAAGTCGCTATGAAAAGATCCCCTCATCATCCCCCGTTAAGTATGATGCAGCGCGGCTATTCCATCGTGGAATGGATGATAGTAATTTTTCTAACGCTTTTTCTGACCGCAGGTCTGTTGACTGTATTTGTCTCGAGTAAGCGGGCGACGGATGATTCATTAAATAGTAGTGAACGGCTAGAAAATGGCAGCTTTGCCTTGCAGTTATTAAGCGAAGATTTAAAGCAAGCCTATTTTTTTGCGCAAGCAACCGGTGAAAATAAAAATTTATGGGATTTAAACGGTGCAATTATTGCTAATAGTGCCGACTGTTTAGATGACGAAAATAGTGCGACTTTTCCTAACTCGGGGAATTACAGGCAGCTTTGGGCTGCGACTATTCCTACTAGTATTGCTAATTTAAAAATGGACTGTATTAACGACAATGATAGTAACACTACGCTAATTGCCAATAGTGGTTACATAGATATTAAACGGGTTAAGGGGTTGGCGCAGGTTAATAATTTTCGTGACGACCGCTATTATTTAGATATTAATCCATCAGGCATTAGCGTTTATCAAGGGGATGCCAGCGCGCTACTTGATGGTAGCGTATCGCCAGTGTGGGAATATATACGCCATGTTTACTATTTAGATGAGCAGGACGATATTCCTCGTTTGCGCCGATTGAGCTTAGAAAAAAATGGTATGAAGCGAGAAGATGTACTCGTTGAGGGGATTGAAAATATGCAATTTATGTTTGCCCTAGATAAATTAATTGCCAGTGAACGAGATGGTTCTATTCATGCTTTTGTTGGTACATCACAGGTTACTGCAAATGATTGGAATACTGGGCGAGTTATTGGTATCAAAATTCTTTTGTTGGCGAGGTCTTTAAAAAATACCCCAGGATATGAAAATACCGACACTTATCAATTAGGAGATTTCTCTTTTACAGCGCCAGGTGATGGCTATAAAAGAGAATTAGTTTCCCATGTATTAACATTCCAAAATAGCGTGGTATTAGTCGATGATTAGTTTAAAAAAACAACGAGGAATGAGCCTATTTATTGCCATGCTACTGTTACCCCTATTGTTGGTATTGGGGATGTTGGTGATGAATAGCTCTTTCTTGGGGTTAAAAATTATTGATACTCGGGTTATGCAGGGAGAATCTAATCTAATTTTAAATAGTGCTGCACAACATATATTAGATCAAAAAGATAACGCTCAGCACTTTGCTGCGGCAGTCTCCTCTAGCACGTTTACTTCAAGTTTATTCACTGATGTTGATGGTAGTGTCACTTTAAATGGTGAGTTAACTTGCCGACGCAGAATGCAAGCAAGTGGTAGTAACTTTAAGTGCAAATATATACAACTAGATTTAAAACACGCCTATGGTCGAGAAACGGCGGGCGGTGCTAAATGGGCGCTTAACTCAATGGGGGTTGGTGTTGAGCAACCCATTATTGTTGAGTAGTGATTCGCTCTGATAATCGATGGATGATTATCCTAAAAGTGATGGAGAAAGGTTATGTTTGTAAAACGTTATGCAATTTTATTGCTTATTTTATTAAGCACTTTAGCAAAGGCTGCTGATACTGAACTTTATGTGGCCGATGTGAGTGCTCAAAATGGTATTCGTCCACAGGTACTGATTGTTTTTGATACATCGGGGAGTATGACGAGTTCTGAGCAGATTGTGCTAGATGCTTTTGATCCAAGCCATGATTATGGGGCGGGTAGCAAAGAAAATAGAATTTATTGGACAAAAGAAGGGGGAGATGTGCCAAGTACGGGGAGTAGTCAATATTTCCTCGTTAGCCAAAATAACTGTCAGGCTTCTTTAGCTAAATTAAGCTCAACGGGCGTTTACAATGGTAACGTGCGCCGTTGGGAAGTAAATGATAAGAAGAGTTCTCGCTCTCGTTGGAAAACATTATCGGGTAATAGTGGTGTTTATTTTGAGTGTAAAGAAGATATCTTAAATGCAGATCCAAGTAACCCCGCCTCTGCTGGCTTACAAGGTTTTCCTATTGATGGTCGTCCCGGACCTTACATTAGCAGCGTCAATAACGTCTTTGCAGGTAACGATGCCGTCACCCTGTACAGTGCTAATTATGTCCATTGGTACAGTAGCAGTGGCACGACCTATAAAAGCCGTTTGTTAATTGCTAAAGAGGCGATTGAAAGCTTAATAAAAAGCACCCCTTCGGTGGATTTTGGCTTACAAGTTTTTAATTATAATAGTGGTGATGCGAGTAGTGCAAAAAACGGTGGTCGCATAGTTAATAAAGTGGCCACTCGAGATGTAGCTGAATCGCAAATCTTGATAAATCAAATCAAAGGGTTGAATGCAAACGGTTGGACGCCGTTGTGTGAAAGTATGTATGAAGCCTATCGTTATTATGCAGGACTCTCTGTTTATTACGGTGATGATGATAGCGACTCAAATCCATATCGTGATAGTACCGCTGAAGAAGATGGGAAATATATTACTCCATTTAAAAATTGCCAAGAGCGCGCCTATGTTATTTTAATGACCGACGGTGAACCAACCAATGATGGTGCGGCTAATTCATTAATTTCCACATTGACGGAAAAATCGGCTATTGAAGGGAGTTATATGCCCACATTAGCGGAATGGATGAATCACTTTGATATTGATGGTGATGTCGATAATGGTGAGCAACATATCACCACCTATACCATTGGTTTTGGGCAAAGCGCTGTGGATGATGCTGGACGATTATTAACGGAAACGGCACAACGAGGTGGCGGTGAGTATTATCCTGCCGCAGACTCTTTAGCGCTGCAAAAAGCTTTTCAGGCAACGATTCTAGATATTTTAAATAGTTCATCCAGTTTGTCCTCTCCTGCTATTGCCAATAATAATTTTGATAGAACGCGCAGCTTAGACTCCGTTTATTACTCCATGTTTATGCCGAGTAATAAATCGGTATGGCAAGGTAACATTAAAAAACTAACGATGAATAGTGCGGGTATCTTGGTGGATCGGTTAGGTAAGCCTGCTATTAATTCCGATGGCAATATTAAAGATAGTGCATCGACCTATTGGGGGGGCGATCAAGATGGTAATGCCGTTGCAGAAGGAGGGGTTGCCGCGATGTTAGGTGATGCCACTAACCGTAAAATATTAACTAATCTTAATACTGATATTAATGCTAAATCAGTCACTTTACAGGAACCAACGCTTAGTAACTTAAAAACTTATTATAGTGTCGCAAGTGATGACCTTCTGGCTGATGAGCTTGGGGTCGCTGCTTTGGAGTTAACGGATTCATTAAGTTGGTTAAAAGGATTGGATGTAGATGATCAAAATCTAAACGGGGAAACCAGTGATTATCGTAGTGATATTTTTGCCGATCCGCTTCATTCAAAGCCCCTTGCCATTACCTATGTTGAAGGGGGTAAACAAGTCGTTCGTTTATTGGTGGGCACTAATGCCGGTTTTTTACACATGTTTACCGATAATGGCGATACAGTCTTAGAGAATTGGGCGTTTATTCCCTCGCAATTATTGCCCTATGGTTTATCGCTAAGAGATGCGCCTGATTCTAGCGAACATCAATATGGTCTAGATCTGTCGCCGATCGCAATCAAGGTTATTGAATCTGATTCAGTGCAAAAAATAATTGCTATCGTCGGCATGCGTCGCGGTGGAAGCAGTTATTTCGCCTTAGATATCACCGATCCGAATGCGCCGAAATTGGCTTGGACTATTGATGCTAGCATGAGTGATTTTACTGAACTAGGGGAAACCTGGTCGATGCCAACGGTAGGCATGTTTTCATATATGAAAGGCGCAAATTTAACCGTTAGCCCTGGGGTGGTGATGGGGGCTGGTTATGATATTAATAAAGATAGCTGTATTCCTTCTAGCAGCGAGTCTTGTCATGATAGTGTTGGGCGTGGAGTCTATGTGGTTAATGCCATAACAGGTGATAAGATATGGTCCGTCAGTGGTGCCATTTGTGCCAGTAATATTAGTGATGCTCATTGTATTCGCGATAGCATTCCTAGCCAAGTCGGTCTTTTAGATAGTGATGATGATGGCTTTATTGACCGTATTTATACGGGGGATACTGGCGGGAATTTGTGGCGAATGGATTTAATCGGTAGTGATACGACTAAGTGGTCAACGATCAAGTTAGCGAGTTTAGGTGGTAATACGCAGGCGACACAGAGGCGTTTTTTTACCGCACCTGTTATTGTTCGTACCTTTGAAAATCATGTGACTAAAAATGAGGAACAGTTCACCTATAATAAAGTCCCCTATGATGGCATTTTATTAGGTTCAGGAGACCGTACCCATCCCGCTTCAAATGTCGCTGTTGAGGATGCTTTTTATAAAATTCATGATTACAACATTAATCCTACACTCTTCGCACAATTAGGTTTCCCTGATAAGCCCACCCCGATTAACGTTAATAATCTCTATGATATTACAGCAGATCCTATTAGCTCCTATACGGGTGAGCAAGTATTAAATGTCTTTGCAGAAATGAGTGCCTTTTCAGGTTGGCAATACCGTTTTACCTCACTAGGTGAAAAATCATTAGGGCAAGGTGCCGTGCTTGAAGGGAGTGTTTACTTTACCTCCTTTGTCCCGAACTCCACGGTGAATATTGGCTGTGGTGTTGGTGATTTGGGTACAGGGTGGCTCTATGCGGTTGATTTACATTCAGGGCAAAAACGTCTGCAGGATGAGAAAGGTGAGTTAGTCGCTAAAAAAGATATTGGTTCGCGCGTACCTGACTCATTAGTTATCCATGCAGGAGAAGACGAAGAGGGCAATAGTGTGATCCGTTTACTGGGGGTTGGACAGGGAGATCAAATTACGGTAATTGATGAGGAAACCGCGAAGGAAGAGGTTGTGCATACCGGGACGGTTGACACACAAACGGATATGATGCCAAGGCGTATTTATAGCTTTTTTGAAGAGAAATAGAGTGTCTAATGCGTAGTATCGCAAATGTTTTTAAGGATTAGATGAATGAAAAAGAGCGGATTTACATTAATTGAATTATTGATTAGCATCGCCATTATTGCGATTCTAGCAGGTGTCGCCTATCCAAGTTATATGCAGCATGTGTTGAAATCGAAACGGAGTGAGGCACAATCAGCACTCGTTGATATCGCTAATCGTCAAGAGATGTATTATCTTGACCATCATCAATATGCGACCAACCTCGCTACTGATCTTGGTTTGTCAGCTAATCCTTTTATTACTGATAATGGTTACTATCGTATCGTCACAAGTTCAGCGAAAGCGACGGTTGATTTTACATTAACTGCAACTGCGATTGGTACCCAGGCCGCTGATAGTGAATGTGCAACGCTTACTATTACGCAAAGCTTAGCTAAGAGTGCATCCACAGGTGGCGATGCCTGTTGGAAATAAAGGGGATAGGGATGAATATTAAATCAACTATATTATTGTTAACACTGTTTATTAGCCCGATTGTTGCTGCAAAAGATGGCACACAAAGCGAATTGCGTGTCCGTTATAAGTGTTATCTTAATTTAAGCAATGACAGCGTGGTTGTGCACCATTTTGTCAGTGATAAAAATAAACGGCAAGAATTTGAAAAAAGTTTATCTTCACGTGTTGTATTTGCCGCAGATGGCATAACATCTTGGCAAATTAAGGATATCTATGAATGTGTACCTGCAAAGCAAGTCTTTGCAAATAAAAAGGCTAGAGAACTTGAAGCCAAAACACCTTTTTAACTATCCGCATTGGCTATTTTATTAAATAACCTTAGGTCGGGATAATTAGCTATGCAGTATCTATTTGCTTATCGCGAGTTAAGCTTAAATAAGTAATGTGACTCTTTTATTCACAATCACTTACTTCTACGATTTTTGCGCGCCCACTGTAAGCGACCTTTATACCGATGGCTTTATCACCACTACAATAGCGAAATAGCGCAAACTCCCGTTTAGGTGGCCATCGGGTGCAAATGTGATACCTTGGTTTTGTGAAAAAAGTAATTTATCTGCGCTATTAAATTTGTGCCCAGATTTGAGTAATTGATCACCGCTGTCGTAAATTTTGTTTTTATTATGATCAATAAATATATCAAGGCCATTTATCCAATTATTGGTGCAATTATTATTGACTAACGGGCAGATCGTCACGAAGTTAATTAGGCTTATCGACTGACTTCTTGCAAAAGATAGTTGGTTTTGTATATTGCTGGCGGTGCTACTTAAACGATTATTTTGTATTAAAGTGTTAAATCCAGGGATCCCAATAGTGATCAGTAGCATGCTAATGATTAATACAATGATTAATTCTAAAAGTGTAAAACCTCGTTTAGCCTGCATTTTTATCTCCCACTGGTAACATGGGTATAAGTGTAATATTATTTTATAAATTCTACCTGTATATTTTTCTCAATTGTATTACAGTAGACAGTTATTATTCTTCGTTTAAAATCATATAAAGGATCAAGATGAAAAAAATAGAAGCGATTATTAAACCATTTAAAATGGATGATGTTCGAGAAGCGCTTGCTGATATCGATATCACAGGGATGACGGTTTCCGAAGTGAAAGGTTTTGGGCGTCAAAAAGGGCATACCGAGTTATACCGTGGTGCTGAATATATGGTCGATTTTTTACCTAAAGTAAAAATTGAGTTGGTTGTTAAGAAAGAAGATGTTGATCGTTGTATTGAAGCGATCATGGCAACGGCGCAAACAGGTAAAATCGGTGACGGTAAAATATTTGTCACACCGGTGGAACGAGTTATTCGTATTCGTACTGGTGAAGAGGATGGCGAGGCCGTTTAGTAGACGAATAGCAGAATTAAAAAAAGGAGAGTTGCGTGTTACAGCGAGCTCTCCTTTTTATTTGTTGGGTGATTAATTGCTTGAATAAAGCAAATAATTATTGGGAAAATTAAGTTTTAATACGGCCAATGCGTTTTGTTTTGGCTCTTCAAGTTTTAGCGCTTTATAGCCTTCAATCATTATTTCTAACGCATTTTCAACAGAGTCCGTATCTGAATAGTTATTTAATACTATTTTGCTTCGATTAATTGCAGCGATAAATGCTTCTCGTTTTATATACCACTGTGCTATGGATATTTCGTAACGTGCTAATCTATTTTTTATATAGATTAGTCGTTGCAAAGCATCGACTGCATATACACTGGTCGGATAGTATTGTATTAAATAGTTAAAATCTTTAAAGGCTTTATAGGAGTTGGTTGGGTCGCGGTTAAAGCGATCGACTCCGAATAGGTCTTGGAAAAATTGCGCATCACTTTCCATGTAGGTTAAACCGCGCATGTAATAAAGATAGTCAAGATTTTTATGGGTTGGATTCAGGCGCATGAAACGATCTATATGAGCTAAAGCTAATGGCGTTGCTGTGCGTTTGTAGTAAGCATAAATAAGGTCTAACTGTACTTGATCCGATTGCGGGCCGAATGGATAACGGCTGTCAATCGCTTCTAAGATTTCACTGGCTTTTTCAAAACTTCCTGTGCTTAGTAGTGCTTTGGCATCGGCATAAAGCAGTTCCGGTGCTTTATCTGCAACTTTGGGTTTTTCACTTTTTTTAGAAGAGCAGCCCGTCGTCAATAAAACAATAAAAAGAGAAGTAATTATTAGTCTGAGGATTTTATTCATAAGTGTTATAATGCCAATGCAGATAAAAAGCACAGTATCTTCTATCGGTTAAAAAAAGAAAAGTTAATTAAGAGAAAATGTGACAATATTGTAGCTTAAAGCAAAAAATTTAGTTTATTTATCCGTAATCGGACAGAGAAAGAGAAAAATTATATGAGTCAACAGTTAAAGCTCAGTGCAGAAGTTACTGATGAACAATTAGGCTTCCGTTTAGATCAGGCACTCGCTTCATTATTTCCTGACTATTCACGAACACGTATTAAAGAGTGGATTTTGTCGGAGATGGTCAAAATTGACGGTGAAGTCATGACTCGCCCTCGAGAAAAAGTGTATACCGGGCAACTGCTTGATGTCGATGCTGTTTTAGAAGATGAAGTGGTATATAAAGCAGAAAATATTAAATTAGATATTGTGTATGAAGATGACCATATTCTCGTGATTAATAAACCGGCAGGTTTAGTTGTCCATCCAGGAGCGGGGAATGCCGATGGTACGGTGTTAAATGCATTATTACACCATTATCCTGCGATTGTAGAAGTACCTAGAGCGGGTATTGTGCATCGTTTAGATAAAGATACAACCGGCTTAATGGTGGTGGCTAAAACGATTCCTGCGCAAACCCACTTAGTGGCGAGTTTGCAAGCGCGTGAAATTACGCGTGAGTATGAGGCAATTGCGATGGGCTGCTTCACGGCGGGTGGTCGAGTAGATGCGCCTATTGGTCGTGATAAAGTTAATCGAGTCAAAATGGCGGTGACTCCAACCGGAGGCAAGCAAGCCGTGACGCATTATCGTGTTGCTGAAAAGTATCGAGCTCACACCCGTTTGCGCCTACGTTTAGAAACAGGGCGAACGCATCAAATACGTGTCCATATGGCTCATATTGGGCATGTTTTGGCTGGCGATCCTGTTTATGGTGGACGACCTCGTCCCCCTAAAGGAGCTTCGGAAGAGCTGGTTAATGTACTGCGCAAATTTAAACGTCAGGCATTGCATGCAACGATGCTTCGTTTAGTGCACCCTGTGATAGGTGAAACAATGGAATGGCATGCGCCAGTGCCAGATGATATGGCTGAGTTAGCGCGTGTTTTACGTGCCGATACACTTTTTTATGCAAAATAATCATGCTCAATTTGCTTAAACCTAATTGGTCTGCACCTAGCTCGATTCATGCCTATTCAACAACACGTTTGGGTGGTGTGAGTACGGGTGTTTACCAAGGTTTAAATTTAGGTATGCATGTTGATGATATGCCAGCGAATGTCCTGGAAAATCGTCAGATATTGAATAATGTATTAAAGCTGTCTTCACCTTTATACTGGTTAACGCAAACGCATAGTACGCGATTGTTAAAGCTTGAAGATAATCCACAATGCAACGAAGCAGATGCCGTTTGGACTTCGCTGCAACGGCGTGCTTGTGTGGTGATGACCGCTGACTGTTTACCGATTTTAGTGACGGATACAAAGGGCTGTTTTGTCTGTGCAATTCATGCTGGTTGGCGTGGGCTTTGTGACGGTATTATTGAAAAATCACTGCATGCAATTTGTACTGATCTTGCTATTCCTAGCTCACAACTATTGGTTTGGTTAGGCCCTTGTATTAGTTCACAAGCGTTTGTTGTAGGCAGTGAGGTGCGCAGTCAATTTATTGCTGAAAATAGACTCGCAGAATCAGCGTTTACTGCACATCAAGATCGTTATTTGGCCGATCTACATCAACTAGCTCGTTTACGTTTAGCGCCATTCAACGTGGCAGAAATAACCGCCAGTGAACACTGCACCTTTAGTGAACCAGAACGCTTCTATTCCTACCGTCGAGATGCAAAAACGGGCCGTATGGCTAGTTTAATTTGGATCGATTAAATTATTGATCTGTTGTGATAAATAACCACTAACTCAAAAATATATCTCCTTTGTATTATAGTTTTAGCGCATGATCCTTGATCTTTTTTAAAATGGCACCATCTTATACTTATAGATAGATATAGGTATTTTTAAGGTGGCGTTATGCGTTTAGATAAATTAACCAGTAAATTTCAATTAGCAATCTCTGATGCGCAATCTTTAGCTTTAGGGCGTGACCATCAATATATAGAGCCAACGCATCTGATGTTGGCGATGTTAAACCAAGATGGTGGTTCAATTAGGCCTATTTTAGCTGATTTGGAAGTTAATCTAAATGTGCTGCGTTCGCAGCTCTCTGCTGCACTTGATAAAATAGCCAAAGTCTCTGGTATCGGCGGAGATGTGCAATTCTCTTCCTCGTTAGGGATGCTGTTTAATCTGTGCGATAAATATGCGCAAAAATCAAAAGATAAGTTTATCTCCTGTGAGCTATTCTTGCTTGCTGCCTGTGAAGATAAAGGCGCATTAGGGGAAATATTAAAGCAACTGGGGTTAAATAAAGAAAAAGTACGTAAGTCCATTGATAAAATCCGTGATGGACAAAAAGTCGATGATCAAAACGTTGATGGTCAAGAGCAGGTGTTAGCCAAATATACTGTCGATCTTACCGAGCGCGCTGAGCAAGGAAAATTAGATCCTGTCATTGGGCGTGATGATGAAGTGCGCCGTATGATTCAAGTATTGCAACGTCGCACCAAAAATAACCCGGTCATTATTGGTGAACCGGGAGTCGGGAAAACGGCGATTGTAGAAGGTCTTGCGCAGCGAATCATTGATGGTGAAGTGCCGGAAGGATTAAAAAACAAGCGAGTATTATCCCTTGATATGGGCTCCTTAATTGCAGGAGCTAAATACCGCGGAGAATTTGAAGAGCGTTTAAAAGCGGTGTTAGCTGAACTTGCGAAGGAAGAGGGGCAAGTTATTTTATTCATCGATGAATTACACACCATGGTTGGCGCAGGAAAAACTGATGGGGCGATGGATGCGGGGAATATGTTAAAACCCGCACTTGCGCGAGGTGAACTGCATTGTGTTGGCGCAACCACGCTCGATGAATATCGTCAATATATTGAAAAAGATGCCGCTCTTGAGCGTCGTTTTCAAAAAGTGCAAGTCGATGAACCGACCGTTGAAGATACGATTGCTATTTTACGTGGTCTAAAAGAACGCTATGAATTACATCATAAAGTGGAGATAACCGATCCCGCTATCGTTGCCGCTGCATCCTTATCTCACCGTTATATAGCGGATCGACAACTGCCCGATAAAGCGATTGATCTTATTGATGAAGCAGCCTCGAGTATACGTCTGCAAATGGATTCCAAACCGGAAGAGTTAGATAAACTAGAGCGTAAAATTATTCAACTTAAGTTGGAACAAAAAGCGTTACAAAATGAGCACGATGAAGCGAGTGTTAAACGACTTGCGGATCTAGAAGAAACGCTGGATGAAAGAAATAAAGCTTATCAACTGTTAGATGAAGTGTGGAAAACAGAAAAGGCGGCGTTATCTGGCACACAAAATATTAAGCAAGCACTAGAGCAAGCGCGTTTAGATTTTGATGTGGCTAGTCGCGCAGCCGATTTAACGCGCATGTCTGAATTACAATACGGTAAAATTCCAGAACTAGAGAAACAGTTAGATTTAGCTACTCAAGCTGAAATGCAAGATATGTCACTGCTAAAACATTGTGTGACAGAAAATGAGATAGCAGAAATATTGGCGCATTGGACGGGGATTCCCGTTGCAAAAATGCTAGAAGGTGAAAAAGATAAACTGCTGAAAATGGAAGAGCACCTTCATACTCGTGTGATAGGGCAAAATGAAGCGATTGATGCCATTGCGAATGCCATTCGTCGCAGTCGAGCAGGGCTTAGTGATCCCGGTAAACCGATTGGCTCCTTCCTATTTTTAGGTCCAACAGGGGTTGGTAAAACAGAATCCTGTAAAGGGTTGGCTAACTTTTTATTCGATAGCGAAGATAATATGGTGCGTATTGATATGTCTGAGTTTATGGAAAAACATTCTGTCTCGCGTTTAGTGGGCGCACCTCCGGGCTATGTCGGCTATGAAGAGGGTGGCTATCTCACCGAAGCGGTACGTCGTAAACCCTACTCGGTGATTTTATTGGATGAAATTGAAAAAGCGCACCCCGATGTCTTTAATATTTTACTACAGGTGTTAGATGATGGGCGTTTAACCGATGGTCAAGGGCGCACGGTTGATTTTAAAAATGCCGTTATCATTATGACATCGAATATTGGCTCCGATATTATTCATGACTCCTTTGATAAATTAAGCTACGAAGAGATTAAGTCGCAATTATTTGATGTGTTAAGCGGACACTTTAAGCCTGAATTTTTAAATCGTATTGATGAAACAGTGGTCTTCCATCCACTGGGTAGAGAGCATATTCAATCAATTGCTAAGATCCAACTTGAAGCATTACAAAAACGCCTTAAAGCGCGCGATTATCTCATGACCTTTAGTGAACAGGCGATTCAGTTACTGGTGCAAGCGGGATACGATCCTGTCTATGGCGCAAGGCCTTTAAAACGGGCCATTCAACAATTGCTTGAAAACTCGTTAGCGCAAGAGATGTTATCTGGTCGATTACTACCCGGTAAAGAGATTGTGGTCGATGTTGAAAATGAAAAAATTCATTTTACCCAGTAAGTGGGTTTCATAGTGCTGTTAATCAAAGAGCCCGTTTAGTCGGGTTCTTTTTTAAGGAATGGTAGATGCTTGATGCTATCTGTAATTTTGATCCAGACAATATTAAAATTTACTCTATTTTTGAGTTTAAACGGCTACCTGAGTCAGAGGTAGATAAATTACGCTATCACTTGCTTTGTCCTGTCTGTCAACAACGCGCTTATTTCCGTCGGGCATCAAAGGATGGTAAACAAGCCTGCTTTGGCTCTCGTTATCATCACCAAGATTGTTCGGAATTTAATCCCTCTAGCACTAAAACTGAAGAAGAACGTACAGTGACTGAGGTCGAAGAGATAGTGCATCAATCGGATGCATTGCTGATTGATTTTAGTAAAGTGATGACGGCCAAAAAAAGCATCAAAGCAAGTGATAGCGATAGCCAAGATACGATTGCTACCATTAAGAAACAGAGTGCATTAACGAGGGGGGGGGCTGTAAAACCTGACGATGCTGATATCAAAGCACAGCCTCTCCTTGCCAAACAAGGTTTAGCGGCATTACTCACGACTCTATTGCGTGGTAGTTCACTTGCTAGCTCAGACCTTTGGATCTACACCAGTGCGACTCATAAATGGCGTGCGAAAAATCTATTTGTTAATGTGGCTGATGCCAAGCCGACCGAAAATGGAGCACCGCGAATGTACTGGGGAACACTTTCCCATGCCGATAAAGAGTTACTCTGGTTTAATCCTGCAGAAGAGGTGAATACTGGTATTCCCATTGCGAAGTATCAGCAAAAGTTATTCAGTCGTTTCAATATTGAATGTGGCGCAGATATAGAGGGGGCGGGATTTATTATGTTTGCAAAGTGCATTGCGAGTCGTGATAAAAAACGTCAATACTTGCAGTTGTGGGATAACGACCTGCAATATATCCATCTGAGTAAAGCGAAGTAGCAATCGAGAGCAGCGTATCGCTACCGCTGCTCTCTTTGATTGCAATGATTAACCTTCAGTAATACCTTGGCTTTTTAGGTATTCACTGTATGGTCCATGGAAATCAACGACTTCATTCTCTTTGATTTCAATAATACGAGTTGCTAGTGAAGATACAAATTCACGGTCATGGCTGACAAAGAGTAGAGTACCTTCGTAGTTTTCCAGTGCTAAGTTTAATGATTCAATGGATTCCATATCTAAGTGGTTAGTGGGTTCATCCATTAATAGAATATTTGGCTGATCCATCATTAATTTACCAAATAACATACGACCCTGTTCACCACCCGAGATGATTTTAACGGATTTGCCGATATCATTTGAACCAAATAATAGGCGGCCTAATGTACCACGTACGAATTGCTCGTCATCACCAGGTTTCATCCATTGTCCCATCCACTCCATGAGCGTTTGCTCTTTTTCAAAGGCGTAGGCATGATCCTGTGCATAGTAACCAAGGTTTGCATTTTCAGACCATTTAAATTCACCGGAATCAAGAGCGACTTCGCCCATTAAAGTACGCAAGAGTGTTGTTTTACCAACACCATTTTGTCCAATAATAGCAATGCGTTCACCGACTTCAACCATTAGGTTAAGATCTTTAAATAGCGGTTTGTCAAACGATTTACTTGCACCCGTCACTTCTAGTGCATTACGGAATAATTTTTTCTCTTGTTTGAATACAATATAAGGATTAACTCGACTTGATGGTTTTACTTCATCAAGCACGATTTTATCCATCTGTTTAGCACGCGAGGTTGCTTGTTTAGCCTTTGATGCATTGGCAGAGAAACGGCTTACGAAGCTTTGTAACTCTGAAAGCTGCGCTTTTTTCTTGGCATTATCAGCCAATAAACGTTCACGAACCTGTGTTGCTGCGGTCATATACTCATCGTAGTTACCTGGGTATAAACGTAATTCACCGTAATCGATATCGGCCATGTGAGTACAAACAGAATTTAAGAAATGACGGTCATGGGAAATAATTACCATGGTACATTGACGTGCTTTTAATTCATTTTCTAACCAACGAATGGTATCGATATCCAAGTTATTGGTTGGTTCATCAAGTAACATAATCTCAGGGTTAGAAAATAGTACCTGTGCCAATAGCACACGGAGTTTCCAGCCGGGGGCAACTTCAGACATTAAGCCGTAATGTTGTTCTAATGGAATACCAACGCTCAGTAGTAACTCCCCTGCGCGCGAGTCTGCTGTGTAGCCATCCATTTCTGCAAATTCAGTTTCTAAATCGGCAACCTTCATGCCATCTTCTTCACTCATCTCAGGCAGGCTATAGATACGGTTACGTTCCGCCATTACTTGCCACATCTCTTTGTGGCCCATTAATACCGTATCAAGTACCGTGAACTCTTCGAATGCGAACTGATCTTGATTCAATTTAGCGATACGCTCATTAGGATCTTTGGCAACATTACCCGCACTCGGTTCTAGATCCCCCGTTAAAATTTTCATAAAAGTGGATTTGCCGCAGCCATTAGCGCCGATCAGACCATAACGGTTACCATTGCCAAATTTCACTGAAATATTTTCAAATAGGGGTTTTGCACCAAACTGCATGGTGATGTTGTTAGTTTGTAGCACTCGCGATACCTTTATTAAATTGCTGACTGAAAATTTGAGGTGGAATATAACATGTGAGATATGTCACGTCACTGTTGAATTATCGAACAATTGTTTTTTCATTACGGATTTGCCTGTACAGCGGGGAAAATCCGTAGCTATTGTATATTTCAAGTGAGGATCACATTTGGTGTAAAAAAATGCTTATGAATATAACTGGGAAAAGTAAAATCTTGCTGTTAAAAAAAAATACGGTAAAGTATGCTATCGCGGTTGTTTTGTGTGCAATTTCGCTTAATTAAGCCGTTCGTACAATTAAATAGTATCTTTTTGTATAACAAGTCTAAACCTTGTTTACACTCATATTTAAAGAATTGAAATCTAACTTAGGTTATTTCGGGATTGAATAAATTTAAGAGCATTTTATGAAAAAGTCAGGTTTTACTATTACCGAAATGGTAGTGACATTGTCTATATTGGCAATATTATTAGCCATCGGTGCCCCCAATTTTAAAGAATTCATTAGTAACGGCAATATGGTCTCTAATACCAATGGTATGATGGAGCCTTTAACTATGCGCGGATGGAGGCAATTAAACGTGGTACTACTGTGCATTTAGGGCAGCTTGATGGCAGCTGGGCCAGTGGTGTAGTTGTCTGGGCGGATAGTGATGGAGACGTTACTCGAGATGCTGGAGAAGAGCTGCGTTTATGGCCCGCCTTTGATAGCGAAAGTACGGTAACTAGTGGGCGTACTGCTTTCACTTTTCGTGCTAGTGGTGAAGTTGATAACGATGGTCAATTAACCATTTGTGATAATCGCACTGGAGAGCAGGGAATGAAAATCTCTATTCTAATCTCCGGTGCCGTGATTGCTGAGAAGGTGACCTGTGCATAATAACAACTTACTTAAACGCTGCCAGAAAGGTAGCTCATTAATCGAAATATTAGTAGCGATCTTTATTCTTGCTGCAGGTTTATTAGGGCTTGTATCTGTACAGATGTTCAGCCTTAAAAACGTCAACAATGCTCAGTTTCAATCCATCGCAACGACCTATGCCTATGATATGGCGGAGCGTATGCGATCTAACCGAGACGCCGTATCCAACGGTGCCTATAACAATATTTTATCGACTATCACCGACCCCAACTGCTCTCCCTGTACATCGACACACATAGCACAGCTTGATGGATTTCAATGGAACCAACAAATCCAAGCCAATGTTAATGCGGGAGGTTTACCAGGAGGTAAAGGGACTGTCACTAAAACTGGCAATATTTACAAAATAACCGTAGCTTGGAAAGAGCAGCAACGCAGCAGCGCAGGTGGTAGCGTTGGTGATGCAAGTTTCACATTAGATATACAAATTTAAAACGACCAAAACGTTAAAGCAACTAACAAAGAGGATTAAGGGGCTGATTATATAGCTACCTAATAGAGGGAACTATGCAGGTATTAAGTAAAAAAAGTGGCTCTTTGTCATTACAACGTGGCTTCTCATTAATCGAGATGATGATCGCTATTCCCCTTGGCTTATTGGTGATGTTAGCTGTACTGCAAATTTTCACTAGCAGTCTGCAAGGCGTACATCTGCAAAATGGCTTCGCGAGGGTGCAAGAGAGTGGGCGCATGGCCACCGAATTAATGATTCGTGATATTCGCGGTGCCGATTACTGGGGCTGTGCAGGTGATGTGAGTCAAATAACCAACCATTTGGATACCACGGATGCTAATTATAACCAATCAATTCTACCGACAGCGGGGGCTGGTCTTGCAGGAAGTAATAATGTCACTTCAGCAACCATCGGTGGGATCAGTGTTAAAGATGCAACCGATACCCTTACCCTTCGCGGTGCAGGTAGTTTATCTGGTGTCAAAGTTACCCCCCCCTTTATGCCAACAGTAGCTGCTGTCATTCATGTTGATACCACTACGACTATCCCTAAGGGGCAGGTTATTTTGATCAGTGATTGTCGGGAAGCAGATCTGTTTAGCAATAGCCAAGAGACCAAGGCAAATGACGGAGCAAATAGCAATATTGCCCATGCAACAGGTAATATTGTGGTTAGTGGCGCAATAGATAATGCCACAAAAGATCTTTCACATACCTACGATGGTAGCGCGCAAATTCTAAGCCCATTCGCCAAAGTCTATTTTATTGGAGTGAACGCTTCTGGTACTCATTCACTTTATCGCAGCGATAATGGGGTTGCCAAGGAGTTGGTGAGAGGAATTAATGATTTGCAGATAATGTATGGTGAAGATACCTCGGATAATGGTTCTGCCGACACCTTTGCCGACGCAGCTTCCGTGACGAATATGGATAACGTTCGCTCTGTCCGTGTCGCCCTAACGGCTGAAAGTGGTGAGAGTGCATCGGGTACAGCGCTAGAAAAAACTTACCAAGTCACAGCTAACATACGCAATAGAACATTGCCATAGGTACATAACATGATATTAAAAAAACAGTCTGGAGCCGTTCTTGTCATCAGCTTGATTATTGTCATTACTTTAACGCTGTTAGTGCTTTCTGGTACTCAGTCCACACTTATGCAAGAGAAAATGACATCAGCGATGCGTGAAGCCCATGTTTCACTAGAAGTAGCTGAATCCGGTGTCAAAGATGCAGAGAGTATGATTGAAAACCTGACTGGTGTTAGCGGATTTAGCGACACAGGTGCGGGGGGAAATATAGCGAAGGGAATGGACCCGCGGATCTTTTTGACGATGCGATTTGGGGGGGAATTTAACCAGTGCGGGAGTAACCTCAGTATCTGGTATGGTATCCCGTTATTTTGTTGAATATTTAGGTGAGTTGGCTCTCGAAGAGGACTTATCTGGTTTGAATATGACGGGCTATGGTGAAACAACTGGCGGTGGCGATATTCATGGATTTAAAATTGTCGCGCGTGCAGCCGGTAAAGATGGCAATACAGAACGTGTCATAGTGAGTTATTACGGCAAACGTTTTTAGTGCGAAAAATAATTAAAGGAATATGATAATGAACAAGTTATTTACTCGGCAATTGGTTGCTGATTTGGTTATTTTTACGATTGCAGCTTACTCAATTGCGCCGGTTGTTAGTGCAGCAGAGCTCACCTTGCCAACAGCGCCGTTAATCACCACTAAATCCGTTAAGCCGAATATGATGCTATTGCTAGATAGCTCAAGCTCAATGTACAGTATTGTACCGGAAGCCCCTTATGATGAGTCTGCGACTTATTATAGTTGCCCATCTGATAAGGAGTTGACAGATAATCAGTATTCGATGCGTATACAATCCGATGGTGTAGTTTATTTAAATAAAAATAATAATTCTGGTAATCCTAAGTATTATTTTGGAAAGGGAAGTGGTCAGCGCTGTTTCAGGGATAGTAAAACTTATACTGTGCGCCTGTATACCGATATTGAAAATAATGATGGTTTAAAAACAACGAGTAGCTATGGCGCTGCACAATATAGTGGCCATTATTTAAACTGGTATTTTTCTGAGGGGAGTTTTGATACCTATCGTAAGGCGGGAACGCGTAGCCGTATTGAAATGGCGCAGGATGCAGCCGTTGATTTAATCACTGGGTTGGAAAATATACGTGTTGGTTTAGCAATTTATGATAACTCCAATGATAGTGATGGAACCCAACAAGGCGCTGGAGCTAAGGTGTTGGTTAATATTGCAGATATTGGTAAGGTAGCTGATACTGGCGCTACCGCGACACAACGTGCAAATGTTATCAGCGAAATTGAAGCTATTGTTGCTGTTGGCTTTACTCCCTTGGGGGAGTCGTTAATGGATATGGGGAAATACTTCACGTTAAAAAATGGGGATGAAAATAACTTAATACTTCACCCCGATGGTGCATCGCAAAGTAGAGCTGCATCGGAGATATTTATCAATGGTCCAGTTTATAAAAATGGCATTTCCGCCCCTGAAGAGGTGGTGGAAAATTGGTGTCAAGATAGTTTTGTTGTCGCCATGACCGATGGTCTCCCTTCAAACGGGCGAGATAATAACATCAGTACTTACTTGCAAAATTATGCCAGTGATGATGGAACCAGCGAATTTGCTGATGATGTTGTTAAGGGCATGTTTGATATGGATCTTAGACCCGACCTAACAAATAGTGATGCCGTGTATAAAAATAACATTACGACCTATATGGTTGGCTTTTCTGAACCGCAAGTAATGAATTCATCCTTAATAAATAATATGGCGGATTTCGGTGTAGGGGCTGATGCAGATACTGGACACCTTCTAACTGCATCGAGTGGTGAGGAGCTAGAAAGTGCATTTGCAACCGCAACCAATAACATTTTTGCTAAAGTAGCTGCTGGATCAGGGCTCGCCTTTAATACGAGTAGACTCAGTGCGGAGAGTTCTGTGTATGCAGCCAGCTTTAATAGCGCCAAATGGTCAGGCAGCTTGCAGGCATTTGAATTGTCCGATACCGGTGATGTTGCTAAAACGGCTAGTTGGGATGCGGCAATTAAACTCGATGCGATGGATTACACCGCTAGAAATGTCTTTAGTTATAATGGGGCAACGAAAAAAGGGATTGTATTCGAGAAAGGTTCTCTAAGTCCAACGCAATCAGCGGATCTTCAGGCTGGGCCTAAAGGTAGTGCTGGAGTTGATAGTCTCATTAATTACATTAAAGGGGATCGTAGTAATGAAGGTGTCGCTGCGACAGATTATCGAACCCGTGCTAGCGCACTTGGTGATATTGTTAATTCAACGGTGATTTATGTTGGTAAGCCTGAGTTAAATTGGCCGAGTTATGATGCTGCTGCTGAGGTTAAATTTGGAAGCTCTACGGCGAGTTATGCGACATTTAAAAGTAATTATAGTGATAGAAAATCGATGCTTTATGCTGGGGCCAATGATGGCATGTTACATGGATTTATTGCCGATAAAACCGATGCGAACGTTGGCCAAGAAAAATTTGCTTATATACCCGGAATAATCGCATCAACGGAAGAGGGGAAAGGGCTTCACTATTTGGCAGAGTCTGACTATGCACACCAATTTTATGTTGATTTATCGCCGACCGTTAGCGATGTTTTCGTCAATGATGCGTGGCGTACGATACTCATTGGTGGCCTACGTAGTGGTGGTAAGGGCTTATTTGCACTTGATATAACAAATCCAGCTAATTTCACTTCATTGGCTGCTAATGCTCAAAAGCTTGCCTTATGGGAATTTAGTAGTGCTGATAATGCTGACTTTGGTTACAGCTATAGCAAACCAACGGTTGCGATGATGGCCAATGGCAAATGGGCAGTGATTGTTGGCAATGGCTATAATAATAGCGGCGATGGCAAGGCTAAATTGTTCATATTATACATTGATCAAGGCACCGATGGGACTTGGACCGTTGATACCGATTACAAGGTGATAGATACCAAGGTCGGTAGTACTGGAACACCAAATGGACTATCTACACCTCGTGCCGTCGATATTGATGGCGATAGTGTCGTGGATCGCATTTATGCCGGTGATTTACAAGGTAACATGTGGGCGTTTGATGTTGGTGATAAGAATGCTACAAAATGGGAGGTTGCTTATGGCAGTAAGAGCACTCCAGCGCCTCTTTTTACCGCGAAAGATAGATTGGGCAATGCTCAGCCTATTACCACTGCACCTATTATTGCTAAAAATGTTAATACACCGACAGGTAATAGCAATGAGCCGAATCTATTGGTCTTTTTTGGTACGGGGAAATATATAGAGCAAACAGACAAATCGTCGCTTAGTGAAATGAGTTATTATGGCATATGGGATAACCAGTCTGGGTCAAAAACACGTACAGATTTAGCTGAAAGAAAATTAATAACTAGCGGCAATAGACGAGTTATCAGTGGTGCAAGTATTGACTGGACTGATAAAGAGGGGTGGTATTTTGATTTGGTTAATCGCACCACGCTATCTAATACTAATGGCTCAGCAATAGGCGAGCGAATTATTTCTGATTCGCTGATTCGTAATGGTGTGCTGCTATTCAGTACCGCTATTCCAAATGTTGTCAATTCAGATCCCTGTGTTTCTAATAGTGAAAGCTGGCTAATGGCTGTCAATATCAATACAGGTAAAGCACCTTTATATGTTGTTTTTGACACTAATAGCGATGGAGAAATGGATTCAGGTGATACCACTTCTAGTTACGACAGTAATGGTGATGGTGTGATAGATGCAAAGGATAATGTCAGTTATGGTGGCACAAAATCCGAAGGTTCGATGATTGTCGGGGATGTCTCTATTCTAGGTGATAATGTTTATAGTAATGATGTTGATGGCAAGCTAAATAAAGAAGAAATCAATATTGAAGGGACTGATAAACAGGGGCGCTTATCCTGGGAAGAGCTGATTAGACCATAAAAATAAGAACTAGGAAGTTATCATGAATAAAGAGAAAGGATTCACCCTCATTGAGTTGCTCATTGTGGTCGCTATTATTGGTATTTTGTCGATGGTGGTTTATCCATCCTATCAGGATAGTATGAAAAGCTCGCGTCGCGCCGATGTTCAGGGGGCACTACAGGGATTAGCGCAAGCGATGGAGCGACATTATACAACCAATGGCAGTTACGCAGGTGCTGCTACTGGCGGAGGCAATACAGGGGCTCCCGCGATATTTTCAAGCAAGTCTCCCATTGATGGTTCAACGACGTACTATAATTTGAAAATTGTTTCAGCGGGCGTATCGAGCTATTTAATCGGTGCAGAGCCTGTTGGCGCTCAAGCGGGGGATGGGGTGTTTATTTTGAAATCAACGGGCGCACGTGGTTGGGATGCGAACAATACAGCTGCAGGGGTGCTTGCTAATTTAGGCGCTTCACCCAATGAGGTTGCCGCTACGGAATGGTGTTGGAAAAAGGGATGTTAGATAAAAGGTTTTTCTTTTCTAATATTATTGAAATTAAATGGCGCTATAGTTGATGTAATACTAGTGCCATTACCCGATGTAGTTGATTCTTAAAAATGTGATATAGCGCAAATCTCTTTGTTGCTGTAAGCTACGCGCCTATTTTATCCTTTTTCACCCATTATATAAGAGACCCCGTTATGAGCTTTGATTCCTTAGGTTTACCCGACTCGCTCGTTAAGGCCGTTGCCGAACAGGGCTATACCGAACCTTCGCCGATTCAACGGCAGGCGATTCCTGCAGTATTGGCGGGTAAAGATGTGATGGCTGCGGCCCAGACGGGAACGGGAAAAACGGCAGGATTTACTCTGCCCCTGCTCGCGTTACTAGAAAAAGGTAATCGTCCTAAATCAAATCAAGTTCGCGCCTTGGTGTTAACACCCACCCGCGAGTTAGCGGCACAGGTGCATGCTAGCGTACAAACCTATGGTAAAAATATGCCATTGCGTAGTGTGGTGGTTTTTGGTGGGGTGAAAATCAATCCACAAATGCAAAACTTACGTCAAGGTGTGGATATATTAGTGGCAACGCCTGGCCGTTTATTGGATCTTTATAATCAAAATGCAGTGAACTTCAAACAATTAGAAGTGCTGATTTTAGATGAAGCGGATCGCATGCTGGATATGGGCTTTATTCACGATATCAAACGTATATTGACTCTATTACCAAAAAAACGTCAGAACTTACTCTTCTCCGCGACCTTTTCCGATGATATCAGGCAATTAGCCAAAGGGTTGGTGAATAATCCCGTGGAGATATCGGTTAGCCCGCGTAATACGACCGCTGAGAGTATCACTCAGTTTATTTATGAAGTCGATAAAAGCAAAAAAACGGTGGTGTTGAGTACCTTAATAAAAGAGAACGATTGGAAACAGGTATTAGTGTTTGTGAAAACAAAGCATGGTGCTAACCGTTTAGTGAAAAGTCTGCAGGGGCGCGGTATTAGTAGTGCGGCAATTCACGGTAATAAAAGCCAAGGGGCGCGTACTAGAGCCTTGGCTGAATTTAAGGAGGGAGTGATTACTGTCCTAGTGGCGACGGATATTGCTGCTCGTGGTATTGATATCGACCAGTTACCGCAGGTGGTTAATTTTGATTTACCACATGTGAGCGAAGATTATGTGCATCGTATTGGTCGTACAGGTCGAGCAGGTAAAGATGGCCAAGCGTTGTCATTAGTCTGTAATGAAGAGTTTAAACTGCTAAAAGATATTGAAAAGTTGATTAAAACTGTTATTCCACGCAAGACACTTGCTGGTTTTGAGCCGGGAGAGCCTCTGCCAATATCGGTATTAGATACGCGTGAAGCGAAACCGAAAAAGCCGAAAAAACCACGTGAAGGACATCGCGATGGGCAGCGTTCAGGTCCAATGAGCGGTAGCAATAAAAAACAGCGCTCCGTGAGAAATAACTTTGTTGGCGGTTAACGCTAAATATGAAAAAAATAGCGATCTTTGTCGATGTTCAGAATATTTATTACACCACTCGTCAAGCCTATGGTAAACAGTTCAATTACCGTAAATTATGGCAAAGAATAGCTGCACAGGGGGAGATCGTGCAGGCCTTTGCCTACGCGATTGACAGGGGCGATAAACAGCAACAGAAATTCCAAACAGTCCTGCAACATATTGGTTTCGAAGTGAAACTAAAACCCTATATAGAACGCTGTGATGGCAGTGCCAAAGGTGATTGGGATGTCGGTATTACCATTGACATAATGGAAATATCTCGCCAAGTGGATACGATTATTTTACTCTCTGGGGATGGTGATTTTGCTATCTTGTTGGATAAAGTAAAACAGCGTTATGGTGTGGCCACAGAGGCCTATGGTGTGCCTAAATTAACGGCAAAAGCCCTTATTGACTCTTGCAGTCTGTTTAATCCTATTGAGCGAAATCTTCTACTCTAATTGAGCAATTGACGGATTTTTGCTTTTAACATATCTATTGCAATACGGTTTTTACCACCACGCGGCACGATTAAATCGGCGTGTTGTTTGGATGGTTCAATAAACTGGATATACATCGGGCGAACGGTCTCTTGATACTGTTTCAATACTGATTCCATGGTACGTCCACGTTCGGCTACATCTCTTTTCAAACGACGTAATAAACAGATATCCAGCGGCGTATCCATAAAAATACTAGCATGTAATTGGTCGCGCAATTTTGGCGAGCTAAGCAGTAGAATTCCCTCTAAAATAATAATTTTCTTAGGGGCTATATGTGTGGTCTCTGGAAGACGGTTATGCGTGTTGTAGCAATACTGTGGGATATCGACGGCTTTACCATTGATTAAACTTTTTAAATGGGAGATAAGTAGTTGATGGTCTAGCGAGTTAGGATGATCGTAGTTGGTTTTGATACGTTCATCCATCGGTATATCGCTTTGATCTTTATAGTAGCTATCTTCGGATATGATGGCGATTTTTTCTGCCCCTAAATCTGCTTTTAATTCTTTAAAAATGGTGTTGGCAATTAAGCTTTTTCCTGATGCAGAAGCGCCTGCAATAGCGATGATTAAGCAGTCAGATTTGTGGGGCATAAATAGAAACCTTGTTTGATTTATTAATCTGTTTATTATCGTGCAAAACTAGCCGATAGTAACCCTCTTTTTTATCTAAAGCGGATTATATTTACCTCTTTAACATGTCACTGAGCGTATAAATTTAGTAAAGTGTTGTTATTCATAACTACTTTTAAGGTATCTATCGTGTTAAAAATTATTATTATCGCACTTATATTAGTTGTTCTATTTTTTATATTTAAAGGCATCGGAACGAATAAAAATGCGGCACAAAATATTCAAATTGGTGCTGATTTTCTCGCTGAAAACGGTCAAAAAGAGGGGGTGATTAGCCTTGACTCTGGTTTGCAGTACAAAGTGTTACAGCAAGGTAATGGAGAAGTTCACCCTAAAGCAGGCAGTAATGTAAAAGTCCATTATCATGGTATGCTCATTGATGGCACAGTGTTTGACAGCTCGGTTGATCGCGGAGAGCCAATCTCTTTTGGTCTGAATCAAGTAATTCCAGGCTGGACTGAAGGCGTGCAATTGATGGTTGAGGGAGATAAATACCGCTTTTATATCCCCAGCAATCTGGCCTATGGCGAGCGTGGTATTGGTAAAATACCCGCTGGCTCATTGTTGATTTTTGATGTGCAATTACTGGCTATAAATAATTAATGTTATTGCCCTCTGTTTTGTTTATTCACAGGGGGCAGCAAGGTGAATAAGGGCAAGACCACCGAGGGATGTTTCACGATATTTTTGATTCATGTCTTTGCCCGTTTGCAGCATGGTGGCAATGACTTTATCTAAAGAGATGATCGATTTACTGTTTCTTTTCAACGCCATGCGAGAGGCATTGATCGCTTTTATCGCTCCCATTGCATTGCGTTCAATGCAGGGAACTTGTACCAAACCTCCAACCGGGTCACAGGTCATCCCTAAGGAGTGTTCCATCGCTATTTCGGCGGCAATACAAATTTGCTCATTACTGCCACCGCGTATTGCAGTTAAGCCTGCTGCAGCCATCGATGAGGAAACACCTATCTCACCTTGACAGCCTACTTCGGCACCCGAAATAGAGGCGTTTTCTTTGTAGAGCATGCCGATGCCTGCGGAAACCGCTAAAAAATCTCTCAGCTGCTTATTATCTAATTCATGGATAAAACGATGGTAATACATTAAAACAGCGGGGATAACGCCAGCCGCTCCATTGGTTGGCGATGTTACTACCTGCCCTCCTGCGGCATTTTCTTCGCTAACAGCAAAGGCGTATAAGTTGATCCAATCCAATATTGTCATGGGATCGCTATCAATGGATTGGTTTGCCTCGAGGGTTTTTAATAATGCTGGTGCTCTACGGGTGACATTTAGCCCTCCCGCTAATACACCTTCAGTTTGTAAACCACGTTGTAAACACAAAGAGATGACCTTCCAAATTTGATCCGTTCTTGTTGCCAGCTCTTTTTCACTTCGTAATTGTAATTCATTTTTTTGTACTAAGGTGCCAATACTTAAGCCAGCTTGTTCAGCTTGTTTAAGTAGTTGTTCTGCTGAGTGAAAGGGGTATGGAAAAACAATTTTATTGTTGGAATCTGGCTGTTTGTCGAGTTGTGATGCGATTTTGATAAAACCACCCCCCACGGAGTAGTAGGTTTCGCTAAAAAGTTGCTCGTTATGTTTATCAAAGGCACTGATAGACATGCCATTTTCATGGTACGGTAACGTTTCGCAATGAAAATGCATATCCTGTTGCATATCAAAATGAATTTTTTGCCGACCTAAAATAGTTAAAGTGTGGGTCGCGAGGCTATTTGCTAATAGTTGTTTTGCAGATTTAACTTTAATGGTATCAGGTTGAGTGCCTAGCAGTCCTAATATGATAGCTTGATCAGTATGATGTCCTTTTCCCGTTAGTGATAGTGAGCCATATAAGTCAATTTTTATTTTGTGGACTTTAGCTAGTTGCCCCTTAATGGCAAGGGCAAACTGGTAGCCGGCAATCATTGGGCCATTGGTATGCGAGCTTGAAGGGCCAATGCCTATTTTGTATATATCAAAAATAGATAACATAGAATTCTCGAAATAGAGTAGGTTAACAGGTTATTTGTACTTTATTCGCGATTAACATATCGCGTATTGTGGTTAATGCTTTACCACGATTAACAACCTTCCATGCTAAGTAAAGAGGGATGGGATTAGTGATATGCTCGATTTGCAATTCGACTAATTCACCGCTATTTAGATAGTGATTAATACGTGATCTTGGTAAAAATCCGTAACCAATTCCAGCCAGTTGTGCTTTGATTTTATATTCGATATTGGGTACATAAAAATAGTGATTATTATTGAGTACCGCATGGGTATTCGCTATCCATTGCCGCGCGCTATCATGCACTACAACCGCGCGGTATTTAGCAAGGGTTTCATTGCTGATTGGTTGTGAAAGCTTAGCAAGCGGATGGTGTTGGCTAACAACAAAAGTGGGCTTGAAGTCGCAAAGATGCACGGTTTGAATGCCTTTTTGTTTGGGAATGGGCCCGGATGCGCCGATGATCATGTCGATACGGTCATCAACTAGGGCTTCCCATGCGCCATTCATGACCTCTTCACTGATATCCATTTCGACACTGGGGTGTTGTGATAAAAAATTGTTGCAGATAGAGAAAATTTGCTCACAGGATAATATTGAATCAATGGCAATATTTATTTTAGGTTCCAGCCATTACTAATTGTTTGTGTGGTGATGCGTAGGCGCTCCACTGCTTGTAGAATTAAACGCCCTTCGTGCAGTAAATTTTTGCCTGCAGGCGTTAATACTGCCCGGCGTCCTTGTTTTTGGAAAATGGTTACCTGCAGCTGATCTTCTAATTTTTGTACTATATAGGAGAGGGCAGAAGGGACTTTATCGAGTAGCTCTGCTGCAGCGGCATAACTGCCCCGTTTATGGATGGCGTCAATCACGGCAATAGCTTCAAGTGTAATCGGAAATGCAGACATGGGAGCTCTCTTTTAGTGGCAACTGGTTAACGTTTATTGCTTTTTTTCCTCTCCTCTTTCTGTAGCTCATAATCAAATTCATCGGGGAAAAAAACAGTGCCCTCACTGTTTTGATCTGGGAAGACAACAATCGCAAGTTCATCATCTGCTAAGCCGTTAGTCCAGCGGCTATGCCACTTTGCGAGTGAAATAGATTCCGCAGTACAATGCTGCCATTCATCAGTTGCCCATGCTTCAGCAAACTCTTTATTAGGCCAAACAGGCACGCAATCCTCTTCATCACTATTGAGCATGACACAACCATGTTCATCTACCAAAAGCCAGATTGCTCTATTTTTAACAACCTCTTTAATGAGATAGTTATGGCGTTGTTTGGCATTGTAGTGCTGAATAGTGTTAATTTGTTGCTCGCTTAATGGTTCGCTCATGGCCTTGACCTCTGTAGAGAATAGTCTGTAAAGAGTAATCGAAAATGGCGTAGTCGTCTTTCTATTTTTTAACTGAGCTGATTTATGTGTGTGGTCTCCGTGGCCATTAGGTGGTCAATAACGGGGATCATAACAATGGGATCATAAGCGCGAATAATTGCTTGAGCCATTTTTATGCGCGCTTGTTCCGTGTTATCGAGTGACTTACGGGCATTGTAAAAGTGATCTTCGCTTATCCATTTACTATAGGATATCCATTCGCCATCTTTGCTCTTAAACAGCCGAACCGAGCGCACCGTGTTTTTCAATATTAAGGTGAACAATCTCTGACCATCCTTCTTTGAAAAGCTGTTCGCTGCCAGCTTTAATGTCCCAGCGAAAAAGTACTGCAATCATAAAAACTCCTCATGTTAGATACCTCTTAAGTCTTTGCGACAATAGCGACTATGTCAAGTTAACGGGAGCGATTAAGCATCGCGTGGAAGACCTTTTTCGATGGCTTTGATTAAGCGTAAGTTCAGTCTATCATTGTCCGTTGCAATATTTTTTTGTTGTTCCTTTAAAGCCCATTCAATGTGTTCATTAAGTAGCGCGGAATGGTTTTCGGCAAGTCTATTTTTTAATGCTGCAATTATCTCATTGCTAGCGGGGGCATTGCCTAATGCTACAGCTATATTACGTAACCAACGTTGATAACCGATACGACGGATTGGGGACCCTTCGGTATTGGTTAAAAATTCATTTTCACGCCAACTAAATAGATTCAATAAGGATTGTTTTTGTAGTTGTTCTCTCGCTTGGTAGTCTGCTTCTTGAGTAGTTTGCGCAAAGCGATTCCATGGGCAGATTAATTGACAATCATCGCAGCCATAAATACGATTACCGATAGCTTTTCTAAATTCAATAGGAATTGCCCCCTGTAATTCAATGGTTAGATAGGAAATACAACGGCGTCCATCAATGATGTAGGGGGCAACAATCGCTTGCGTGGGACAAATTTTAAGGCAAGCAACACATTGTCCGCATTTATTTTCCTGCGTTTTATCTATTGGCAAGGGCAGATCAATAAGTAACTCGCCGATAAAGAACCAAGAACCCGCTTTTGCATCAATTAATAGCGAATGTTTTCCAACCCAACCAAGGCCCGCTTTTTCGGCCAGTGGTCTTTCTAATATGGGGGCGCTATCAACAAAGGGGCGATAGCCGAGTTGCCCGACCTGTTGCTCTATCTGTTGACCAAGTTGTTTGAGTTTTTTACGTACCACCTTGTGGTAATCTCGGCCCAATGCATAACGGCTAATGTAGGCGTTATTTTTATTTTTTAGGGTTTGCGCGAATTGAGCGTGTTCAGGGAGATAATCCATGCGTACGGAAATAACACGCAGTGTGCCAGGGTGAAGTTCAGCGGGGCGCGCACGTTTCATCCCATGTTTTTGCATATAATCCATCTCGCCGTGGTATTGATTATCCAACCACTGTTGCAGGTGCTGCTCTTGCTCGGTTAGGTCAATATTGGTAATACCAACTTTTTGTAATCCTAATGCTTTCCCCCACGCTTTAATATTGTCAGCTAATCTTTTTAAACTTAGATCCGTGAAAGCACTGTTTTGTTCGTTTATGCTTTTTTCAGCTATATTTTTAGAAGTTGTCATAGGTATTCTCAATAGGACGATAAAATGTATTCAGAGCAGATAAAAACGCGAGCTAGTTTACCACAGACATTATATCACTCTCAGCAGATTAAGATCTTTGAAAGTAAAGCAGCGATGTTATCGGGAGTTACACTTTATGGCCTAATGCAACGGGCAGGAGAAGCTTGTTTGGCGGTGTTAAAAATGCATTTTTGTGATGCTAAACAGATTCTCATCTTCACGGGTAAGGGCAATAACGGTGGTGATGGATATATATTGGCGCAGCTTGCGAAGCAGGCTGGATTGTCGGTGCAATTATGTCAAATGGGCTCAAGTTATGATCTTCGTGGTGATGCAGCAATCGCTCGAGATAGTTGGCTTGCTGCTGGTGGTTGCATAGAGTCGGTAACAGAAGCCGATTTTTCGCGTGCCGATCTGCTGGTCGATGCATTATTGGGGACGGGCTTTACTGGTGAGCTTCGTCCTGAATACCAAATCTTGATTGAGCAAATTAATGAGAGTTCCATCGCGGTGTTGAGTGTTGATCTTCCCTCTGGTTTAGATGCTAATTGTGGAACACTGCATAGCCATGCCGTCAAGGCGCAGGCAACGGTCAGTTTTGTGGGATTAAAACAGGGGCTCTTTACTGGCCATGCAAATGATTACTGTGGGCAAATTTATTTCACTGGATTGGGTATTTCTGCTCAATTTAGTAAGTTGGCGAGCAGTGAGGTGAGTCGTATTGGTTATCAAGAGTTATGTGTTCATTTATTACCTAGAAGCCGTTATTGTCATAAGGGAATGTTTGGACGAGTATTGCTGGTTGGTGGAAATTTAGGTATGTCTGGCGCAGTACGACTAGCGGGTGAAGCGGCATTGCGAAGCGGTGCTGGCTTGGTTAAAATATTAACGCGAGTGGAAAATCAAGGCTACATTAATATTGGCTGCCCTGAATTAATGGTAATAATCCAAGAACAACAAAAAAATTTCATGGATTGGCCAACACACCTCGTTATTGGTCCCGGTTTGGGGCAAGATGTATGGGCGCAACAGCTGTTTAAATTAATCACAATGTCTGAGTTACCCTGTGTGGTCGATGCCGATGCCTTAAATTTATTAGCCGAAAATAACCTTTATAAAAATAATTGGGTGTTAACTCCCCATCCTGGCGAAGCGGCTAAATTACTTGCCTGTACGGTGCAGGATATTGAAGCGGATCGCTTTGCCGCTGTGCGTAAAATACAGCGTCGTTTTGGCGGCATTGTTATTTTAAAAGGTGCGGGTAGTCTAATTTGTGACCATCAGCATATCTATGTGGCTAATGTAGGCAATCCGGGGATGGCAAGTGGTGGCATGGGAGACTTACTTTCTGGTATTATAGTTGCTCTGTTAGCACAAGGTTTGAATCCGTTAGTTGCCGTACAGTTAGCCGTATGTCTTCATGGTGAAGCGGGCGATTTAGCTGCACGTTATGAACAACGTGGTTTATTAGCCAGTGACCTATTCCCTTATATTAAGAAGTTAGTTAATCCAAAATGTCTGAATTATTTACAGAAAAATTACAAGATGCAGAGCAGACCGTCGTATTTGGCAGACGATTAAGTGCCGCCTGTCATGAACCAATATGCATCTATTTACATGGTGATTTAGGTGCGGGTAAAACCACCTTAACACGTGGCTTTATTCAAGGGCTTGGGCATAAGGGGAATGTAAAAAGTCCAACTTATACATTGGTTGAGCCCTATCAATTAGAGAATTGGAACGTTTATCATTTTGATTTATATAGACTCGGCGATCCTGAAGAGCTTGAATTTATGGGGATCCGTGACTATTTTGCTGATAACAGCCATTGTTTAGTTGAATGGTCTGAGCGCGGAGAAGGCATTTTGCCTCAAGCAGATATCGATTTAACACTTACTTATGTTGGTCAGCAACGCATTGTTGAGTTACGTGCAAATAATGCCAAGGGCGATCAGGTGTTAAATAAATTATGAGATCTCATACCGCTCTCTTGCTGCGTTTCGCATTGCTATTGTTTATCTCTCTACAGGGCATAAATAACCTCGCCAACGCTGCGCAAGAAAATCAATTAAAGGGCGTTCGTTCATGGCCTTCTCCGGATAATACGCGTGTTGTTTTAGACCTCACGGCGAAACCTGACTATGATATTCATTATTTAACAAAACCAGATCGTGTCGTTATTGATATTAACAATGCACGTAGTCAGGTTAATTTAAAGAAAATAGTAAATAAAGGCCCGCTAATTAACAATGTGCGAGAAAGTGCCAGTGGTAAAAAGGGTACCTACCGTTTAGTGATTGACCTTAATAAAGAGAGTCGCGCGAAAGTATTCACCCTACCTCCTGCTAAACCTTACGGACACCGTTTGGTCCTGGATTTACCACACCAAGCTGATGCAAATAAAAGCAAACCCGCTGTCGCAGAAAATAAAGCTGTTGCACCACCAGCTGTTATAGGGCGTGATATTATAATTGCTATTGATGCAGGGCATGGTGGTGATGATCCCGGTGCGCTAGGCAAATCGACCTATGAAAAAAAAATTACCCTAGAAATATCCAAACGTTTACAAGCTCATATTAACCGTCAAAAGGGGATGAGCGCATTTTTGATTCGCACGGGGGACTATTTTGTTGATTTGAATAAACGTTCTGCGATAGCGAGGAAAGGAAAAGCGGATTTTCTCGTTTCTATTCATGCCGATGGATTTACTTCTAGTAGTCCTCGGGGGGCTTCGGTTTGGGTTTTATCAAACCGTCGAGCGAATACTGAACTTGGTCGTTGGATGGAAAAACATGAAGCTCATTCAGAATTGTTAGGCGGTACAGGTGGGTTGATTGAAGAATCTAGTAGTGTTCCATTTTTAACGGAGATGTTCTTAGATATGTCTATGGGAAATGCCATGGATGTAGGTTATAAAGTTGGTGATTTGGTTGTTACTGAGCTTAAAAAAGTGACCAAGTTACATAAGGGGAAACCTGTTCATGCGAGCCTTGCAGTCCTTAAATCACCAGATATACCTTCCATTCTAGTGGAAGCTGGGTTTATAACGAACCGAACCGAAGAGCGCTTACTTAACCAAGCTGAACACCAAAATAAGATTGCCAGTGCCGTGTTCCAAGGTATTTATAAACACTTTAAAGAGTCTCCACCCCAGGGCACCTTATTCGCTCAGAAAAAGCGCGCAATTAAACATACCGTTCGTAGTGGGGAATCATTATCGCTGCTTGCACAACGCTACGGTGTTTCAAGTACAAGTTTACAGAGCTATAACGGTTTGAAGTCAACTTCGTTGCGTATTGGTCAAGTCATAAAAATTCCACCCAACTACCACCTGATAATAGAAGAGCTACCTGTTACTGTTGCCAGTACTCCTGTGCAAAAAGAGCAAGTTCACCAAGTGCAGCGTGGTGAGTCACTTTCTGTTATTGCCGCAAAATATGATAGCAGTGTCGAGACGCTAAAAAATCATAATGATTTGCGTTCAACCTCCCTGCGTATTGGTCAAAAAATCAAGATCCCAGCAGGCTCAGCAGCCGTGACAACCGTGCAGCTTGTTGCGCCCGTGGTAATCAAAGAGCAAGTTCACCAAGTGCAGCGTGGTGAGTCTCTGTCTGTCATTGCCGCGAAATATGATAGCAGTGTCGAGACGCTAAAAAATCATAATGATTTGCGTTCAACCTCCCTGCGCATTGGTCAAAAAATTAAGATCCCAGCAGGCTCAGCAGCCGTGACAACCGTGCAGCCTGTGGCGCCCGTGGTAATCAAAGAGCAAGTTCACCAAGTGCAACGAGGTGAGTCTCTGTCTGTCATTGCCGCGAAATATGATAGCAGTGTCGAGACGCTAAAAAATCATAATGATTTGCGTTCAACCTCCCTGCGCATTGGCCAAAAAATTAAGATCCCTGCAGGCTCGGTAGCCGTGACAACCGTGCAGCCTGTTGCGCCCGTGGTAATCAAAGAGCAAGTTCACCAAGTGCAGCGTGGTGAGTCACTTTCTGTTATTGCCGCGAAATATGATAGCAGTGTCGAGACGCTAAAAAATCATAATGATTTGCGTTCAACCTCCCTGCGTATTGGTCAAAAAATTAAGATCCCAGCAGGCTCGGTAGCCGTGACAACCGTGCAGCCTGTGACGCCCGTGGTAATCAAAGAGCAAGTTCACCAAGTGCAACGAGGTGAGTCTCTGTCTGTCATTGCCGCGAAATATGATAGCAGTGTCGAAACGCTAAAAAATCATAATGATTTGCGTTCAACCTCCCTGCGTATTGGTCAAAAAATTAAGATCCCTGCAGGCTCAGTAGCAGTGACAACCGTGCAGCCTGTTGCGCCCGTGGCAAAAGAGCAAATTCACCAAGTGCAGCGTGGTGAGTCACTTTCTGTTATTGCCGCGAAATATGATAGCAGTGTAGAGACGCTAAAAAATCATAATGATTTGCGTTCAACCTCCCTGCGTATTGGTCAAAAAATTAAGATCCCAGCAGGCTCGGTAGCCGTGACAACCGTGCAGCCTGTGGCGCCCGTGGTAATCAAAGAGCAAGTTCACCAAGTGCAGCGTGGTGAGTCTCTGTCTGTCATTGCCGCGAAATATGATAGCAGTGTAGAGACGTTAAAAAATCATAATGATTTGCGTTCAACTTCCCTGCGCATTGGTCAAAAAATAAAAATTCCAACGCCTGCTCAAGCCGCTAAAATTGCAAGTAAACAGATAAGTACCCATAAAGTACAGCCAGGTGAGTCTTTATCGGTTATTGCAAAACGTTATGGTACGACAACTCAAGCGTTAAAAATAACCAATAAACTAAGATCTAATTCACTGAAAATTGGACAAGTATTAACAATTCCAGTCACTTAAATTTTCTAGGGATAAGGTTACTGATGCCTATACAAATTTTACCTGCGCGATTGGCTAATCAAATAGCCGCTGGCGAAGTCGTTGAACGTCCTGCCTCTGTTGTTAAAGAGCTAGTTGAAAATAGTTTGGATGCTGGTGCGACAAGTATCGAAATTGAGATCGATAAGGGCGGTGCTAAATGCATTCGCGTTAAAGATAATGGCAATGGTGTTGATAAAGACCAGCTTACGCTAGCATTAAGTCGTCATGCGACAAGTAAAATTAGCCATTTAGATGATTTAGAGGCCATTGTCAGTCTTGGATTCCGTGGCGAGGCTTTAGCCAGTGTAAGTTCGGTTTCTCGTTTGACTTTTACCTCTAGGCCTGTAGAACAAGATCAGGCATGGCAAGCCGTAGCCGAAGGGCGAGATATGCAGGTGCATATTCAGCCTACTGCACATCCACAAGGGACAACCGTAGAAGTCTTAGATCTGTTTTTTAATACGCCTGCACGACGTCGATTTTTAAAAACAGAGAAGACAGAATTTCAGCATATTGATGAGGTTATTCGCCGTATTGCCTTAAGTTATTTTGATATTGCCTTTACCCTCAAGCATAACGGTAAGGTGGTTCGTCAGTATCGAGGCGCGCAAACTGATAGGCAAAAAGAGAAACGACTCGCTGCGATATGTAGTGAAAATTTTGTACAGAATGCATTATATTTTCAAAATAGTGACAACACCTTGAAAGTATCCGGTTGGATCTCAGATCCGAGCGCTGCTCGACTACTTAATGATGTACAATATTGCTATATTAATGGACGGATGATCCGTGATAAATTGATCACTCATGCCATCAAACAGTCCTATGCTACTCTTTTACCTGAAGGAAAATTTGCAGGATATGTTATTTATATTGAGTGCGATCCGAGTGAAGTCGACGTAAATGTTCATCCCGCTAAGCATGAAGTTCGTTTTCATCAAGCACGTTGGGTACATGATTTTATTGTTAGCACATTAGCTGACACGTTAACCCAGCCATTACTCAATAATAATGACGAATACGAACCGCGCGAAGAAAAAGAGCGTCACATGACTATCACGATTCTTCATTTGATAATGAGGACAGCGAGCCAGCACAAATAGATACAGCGACATACTCTCCACGACAAAGCTCCGCTTATTCATCAAGTTATTCAAAACAACCACTGGATCGCAATCAGGTTGATGCTTACTGTAGTTTTGTTAGTGAAGCGCACCCCGTAATTTCTACCTCCTTCTCAGCTGGTCAACCATCTTCATCAGTGAAGGTGTTTAGCATCGTCACTCTGTTTGCTGGCGAATACCTATTAGTTAAATTGAATGCAAAGCAAGCATGGTTAGATAGCGATGCGCCATTACTGGTTTTGTCATTATCGCGTGCGCAGCGGATGGTGAAGCAGTCGCAATTATTTTCAGCCTGGAATAATGGAGAGGTGATTGCACAACCCCTGTTATTGCCCGTACGTATTGAACTTAATGAAAAGGATCGTCACATCATCGATAATTTTCAAATTTTGTTTCATCGTTTAGGTTTTACTTTTAAAGTTCAAGGTAAGAAATTAATAGTGAGTAAAGTCCCTGCACTGCTTAGGCAAGCTCCTATTGGTAAAATTTTACCGATTTTGTTTAGCCACCTTAATAGATATCAAGCAGCACTAAATGAGATAGAAGTTCATGAGTTTTGTTGTTTTTTAGTAGAGACATTAGAAAATAACCAGTTAAAAGAAAATATTTGGACAGAACAATCTGCTCAGCAACTACTTGATTTATTGGTCGACTCATTCACTGATGAACTTAATAATCAGCAAGCGAGGCTGTTTGTTGAACCCGATTTATCCCTCTTATTGCAAGGTTTTGCAAATGAATAAAAATCCGACCGCTATTTTTTTGATGGGGCCGACGGCCTCTGGAAAAACTGATTTAGCAATCAAACTTGCACAGCAGTGCCATTGTGAAATTATTAGTGTCGATTCAGCGCTAATTTATAAAGGTATGGATATTGGTACTGCCAAACCAACCGCTGCTGAGTTGCAACAAGCCCCCCATGCATTGGTTAATATTCTTGATCCACTTGAAGCTTATTCTGCGGGAGATTTCCGTGAAGATGCCTTGCGTTTAATGAAGGCTATTTGTGAACGTGGTAATACACCCTTATTAGTGGGGGGCACGATGCTTTACTATAAAGCATTACTTGATGGCTTATCACTTTTACCGAGTGCAGATCATGTTATTAGGGCTGAAATTGAAGCGCAAGCAGAGCAACAAGGTTGGCAAGCGATGCATGATCAGTTACGAGAAATCGACCCCGTTTCTGCTGCGCGCATTCATGTTAACGATCCACAACGTTTATCGCGAGCGCTTGAGGTGTACCGCATCTCCGGTAAAAGTCTAACCGCGTTAACGGCAATAAAAAATGACCCTATTCCTTATCAAATAAAGCAATTTGCGATAGCCCCAAGTGAAAAAATAGCGCTGCATCAACGTATTGAACAGCGTTTTCAAATGATGTTAGCGGCAGGATTTGAACAGGAGGTACGGGCATTATTTGATCGTGGAGACTTACATTTAGATCTACCATCGATGCGTTGTGTTGGTTATCGACAAATGTGGGAGTATATAGAAGGGAAGATGGATTATGAGGAGATGGTTTTCCGTGGTGTCGTGGCGACACGGCAGCTAGCTAAGAGGCAAATGACCTGGCTGCGGGGTTGGCAAGATGTTACTTGGTTAGAAAGTGGCAGCGAAGAAAATTTTGATATTATAAAAGCCGTGTTATAGGCGCAGCTAATTAAGCTTGTCGTTAATGGTTTATTAAAGGTGAAGAGGGCGGATTAATTGCATTTTTAAACAATCCTTAGAAAAGCGATGAACTATATAAAATTGAGTATCCTGATATTAGAAAGTGTTACAGATCAAAATTTTGGCTGATTAAATCAGTTTTTATTTGTTCATTGTTTATACTTCATCCACTAGCTAATTAATAACAATAATAGGGAATAAAAAATGGCTAAAGGGCAATCATTACAGGATCCGTTTTTAAATACTTTACGCAAAGAGCGTATTCCAGTTGCTATCTATTTGGTAAATGGTATTAAATTACAAGGGCAAATTGAATCTTTTGATCAGTTTGTTATATTGCTAAAAAATACCGTAAGTCAGATGGTTTATAAACATGCTATTTCAACGGTCGTGCCATCACGTCCCGTGCCACCCATTCCTCATGTTGAATAGCCATTTAATCTTTCTGCAATTATTCTGTTTTGGCTTGTCTTTGTGCAAGCCATTATAAACGCTATTTTTTCTGACCTTTCCTCTGCTTGTGGTAAGATGAAGACTTATTTTTTGTATTTTTCTTATTTTGGAGCTCCATTTGTTTGATCGTTACGAAGCCGGTGAACAGGCTATTTTGGTGCACATCACATTTTCCGATGATAATAAAAAAGAGGATATTGATGAGCTAAAGTTGTTAGCAAGTTCAGCTGGTGCTAATGCCGTTGCAACGGTAACTGGTGCGCGTAAATCTCCCCATGCACGTTTTTTTGTTGGAACAGGCAAAGCGCAAGAGATAGCCGATACAGTGAGGGCCTTAGAGGCCGATGTGGTTATTTTTAATCATGCTCTATCACCCGCTCAACAACGTAATTTAGAAGCACTTTGTGAATGTCTGGTACTTGATGAACGGCACTTATATTGGATATATTTGCTCAGCGTGCTCGGACTTATGAAGGTAAATTACAAGTTGAGCTTGCTCAATTAAGGCACCTTGCAACACGTCTTATTCGTGGTTGGACTCATCTTGAGCGGCAAAAAGGCGGAATAGGTTTGCGTGGGCCTGGTGAAACACAATTAGAAACCGATAGGCGCTTGTTACGTGCCAGAATTAGTACCATTAAGTTGCGTTTATCGAAGGTTGAAAAACAGCGCGATCAAGGTAGACGTGCACGGCAACGTAATGAAATTCCAACTATTTCTTTAGTTGGCTATACCAATGCAGGGAAATCCACGCTGTTCAATGAGATTACCGGTGCGACTGTTTATGCCGCGGATCAGTTATTTGCAACACTCGATCCAACACTACGTAAAATTGATGTTGAAGATGTGGGGAATTGTATTTTAGCCGATACCGTCGGTTTTATTCGCCATCTGCCACATGATTTGGTTGCAGCATTTAAAGCCACCCTACAAGAGACGCGTGAAGCAACATTGCTTTTACATGTGGTTGACTGTTCCGATGAAAATTATCGAGATAACATTGATGCCGTGCAGAGCGTTTTGGCCGATATTGATGCCGGTGAGGTGCCACAATTAATGATTATGAATAAAATTGATGCATTGGAAGATGTTCAACCGCATATCGATTTTGATGATCAAGAAAAACCGCTGCGTGTTTGGTTATCGGCACAAAGTGGAATTGGCACTGATTTACTCTTTGTCGCATTAAAAATGCTATTATCTAAGCAGATCCGCGTGCTTAAATTAGCTATTCCCCCTAAGCAGGGAAAATTACGAGCGCTATTTTATCAATTAGAATGTATTGTTAATGAATCCTATGCGGAAAATGGTGATTGCATTTTAGATATCCGTATCAATAATGTTGAGTGGTCTCGCTTGTTAAAACAGCAAGGTGATGACCTTGAAGCGTATATAATTGAGAGTAAATAAACGTGAATGTTACATAATATGTCATGTTTTCTTTATTATTTGATAGAACATTGTTACATTGGCTTAATAATTTGTTTGTGTTACTAAATCGGGAGCTAAATATGGCTTGGAACGAACCGGGAAAAGATAAAGATCAAGACCCGTGGAAAAATGATGAGAAGAATAAAGATCAGGGTCCCCCTGACCTTGATGTGGTTTTCAAAAAGTTAGGTGATACTCTGGGGGGATTATTTGGTAAAAAACCACCGACTAGAGGTGGTCAAAGTGGTGGGGGTAAGTTTCTTGCTATTGCTATTGCCGCTGTACTGTCGGTCGTTTGGTTTGCTAGCGGCTGGTATACCATCCAAGAATCTGATCGAGGTGTTGTACTACGTTTTGGTGCTTATCATTCTCAAGTAGAGCCTGGTTTGCATTGGAACCCTAAATTTATTGATAACGTTATTCCCATTAATGTTGAAGCATTTCGTACCATGCCAACCAGCGGTTTCATGTTGACTGAAGACGAAAATATTGTACAAGTATCTATGGAAGTTCAATATCGCATCATCGCACCGGAAAAATACCTATTTAGTGTAACTAATGCGGATAATAGCTTATTGCAAGCACTTGATAGCGCATTACGTTTTGTTGTTGGTCATTCAAGCATGGATGATACATTAACGACAGGTCGTGAAGTGGTTCGTCAAGAGACTTGGGAAGGATTAGATAATATCATTGCTCCGTATGATATGGGCATTGAAATTGTTGATGTGAATTTGCAACAAACGCGTCCACCCGAGCAGGTTAAAGATGCCTTTGATGATGCGATTGCAGCACAAGAGGATGAAGAGCGTTTCATTCGTGAAGCTGAAGCTTACGAAAGAGAAAGGGAGCCTATCGCGCGTGGTCAAGTTAAACGTATTGAACAGCAAGCTGAGGCTTATAAACAGGGGATTATTTTAAAAGCGCAAGGTGATGTTGCTAAATTTAATAAATTATTACCTGAATATAAAATAAACCCACAGGTAACCCGTCAACGTTTATACCTTGAAGCAATGGAGTCCGTGTTGGAAAATAGCTCTAAAGTATTAATTGATAATAATTCAGGTGGCAATTTGACCTTTTTACCACTTGATAAATTAATGACTAATAGTGGTGCTAGCACAGTCAAACAAAAAGTCGTTTCAGAAATAGAAACTCGTTCTCGAGCAGATGAAAAAGCTGGCTTAGATGAGCGTTCTTCATCAAAAGATAGTCGCCTACATAACAGTAGCCGTAGCACGGGGAGAGAATACTAATGAATAAATTATTAATACTACCTGTTTTGCTCGTTTTAGGCTTTCTTAGTAGTGCGTTTGTTGTATCTGAAGGTCACCACGGTATCGTAATGCAATTTAGCAAAGTGAAACGTGATGCTGAAGGTGTGCCACTGGTTTTTGCACCTGGATTACATTTTAAAGTCCCTTTCATTGATTCAGTAAGAACTATGGATACGCGTATCCAAACACTTGACGATCAAGCTGACCGTTTTGTTACTTCTGAGAAAAAAGATCTGATTATTGACTCCTATGTAAAATGGCAAATTGAAGATCTTGCTGTTTATTACTTAGCAACAGGCGGCAATAAATTACAGGCAGAAGCATTGTTAAAACGTAAAATTAACAATGGATTGCGTAATGAAATTGGTTCTCATACCATTAAAGATATTGTCTCTGGTAAGCGTGGTGAAGTGATGGAAACAGCGCTTAAGCGCATGGCTCGCTCAAGTGAACTTGGTATTAAAGTTGTTGATGTACGAATTAAAAAAATCAACTTACCAGAAGAGGTAAGCTCGAGTATTTATAAACGTATGCGTGCTGAGCGACTCGCGGTGGCAAAAGAGCACCGTTCACAAGGACAAGAAAAATCTGAGGTGATCCGTGCTAATATTGACCGTAAAGTATCTGTCATGTTATCGCAGGCAAATAAAGAGGCGGCTGAAATACGGGGTAATGGAGATGCTATTTCTTCTAAAATTTACGCAGAATCTTACCAACAAGACGCAGAATTTTTTGCTTTTCTTCGTAGCATGGAAGCCTATAAAAAGAGTTTTGCTAGTAAAGATGACGTGATGGTGTTAAGTCCTGACTCTGACTTCTTTAAATATATGAATCAGCAGAAATAGAACCCATTTTTTGTTGATAAAAGGCCCTGTGTTATATCGATGACATGGGGCTTTTTTTTGATTCATAATTAGTTATTAAAATAACTGAAAGTTTATATTTCACTTGCAACTCTGATCACTGAGCTCAGCTATGTAGCCATCGTAATGGGGGAAAGGTGAAAGTGTCCTATTGCTTGGATCAAATTAACGATAATTACCATTGTTTATGATAAGTGAGATAATAGGCCTTATGATTGCTAAACTGTTGTATTTTTATTTGTGATCTATATGCCCATGATACTTCAAGATACAGAGTCAGCAAGGAAAAATAGTACCGAGATGCTAAGCAAATAATTGAAGTATAGTTATTCTACATCGAGATTTTGTATAAAAGGGTAAGCCTAAATAGAAAAAGGGCGCATTGATAGCAAAAGTTAATAAAAGTAGTCGTTATGTTAGATATCCATCCTATTGTATTTATCCTAAGTTTTAGCTTTATTTTAGCCTTACTTCGTATTGTTTTTTTGTAGGTAATTACTCTGCCTTTTATAATTTGTTAATATCGAACATGGTGTGTATAGGATTAAAAATGTGATCTTTGATGTAAGCGCTTTCTTATGTGTTGATTTACTTCACAGAAAAGTCAGTAATTAATCTATATTATCTTTGTTAATTATTGATAAATGGTAGTTTATTATTAATTAGTTTAACTAAAAAGTAACATTGACAATTATATTATATGGAAATTACACTATGAAAATGAAAGCGCTTACAATTGCTGTTGCACTTGCGTGTACTGCAACTTCTGTTACTTCCTTTGCAGGAACTCCAAATTTTTCAGGTTATGGTCGATATGCATCAGAAGCTTCTGACGATACTATCTATGGCATTCAAGCTGATAACTCAAAGATAAATGGTGTCGGCCGTTTAGGTAACGAAGGCAACTGGATGGAGTGGGCACTCTCCCAGGACTTCGTTGTAGATAAAGCAACATTTGACATGAAAGTCATGCTTGACACTCCTGGGTTTGCTACATCGACTACTGCGGAGCAAAATGAAGATGGCAGCATTAAAATCGATGAAGGCTGGCGTAGCGCAGATGTTCAAGTCAAACAATTCTATGGTGGTGGTAAAGGGATTTTTGAATCGCAACCAGAAGCATATGTATGGGGGGGGAAACGCTTCTATGGACGTGAACAAACTGGCTTAAACGATTACTTTATGATGAGTGGCGATGGTGCCGGTGCTGGTGTTGATAACCTTGATTTTGGTTGGGCTAAATTTGATGCAGGTTGGATCCAAGGTGGTAATGGTGCTCTTAGTTCAAATCAAAATGATGGTAATATCAGTGCAATTCTATTACATCTACATGATATTAAAGTCGGTGAGAGCGGCAAGTTGAAATTCCGTACTACCTTCGCTGGTTTATCTGGTAATATTGCTGACGATCAAGATATTAAAAATGATACAGCAATGCAATTCTATACGGGGTATCACCATAGTTTATCAAATGGTTGGTTCCAACTTTCTGCCCGTTATGAAACTGATTCTCTTGCGTTATCTGGTGCAAATGCAGCGGGTTGGACAATTGGGGGTAACGCAGATCACGAAGCGGCTGGTTATATGTTGTTCTTAAATGGTGCCGTTGACTTCACCGAAATGGCTTCAATGGAATATGCCGCTGCGTATCTATATACCGATTGTAAAGATGATGAAGGTTGTGGTGATGCAAAATTTGATGATCAAATGGAATATAACGCCACGGTACGCCCACAAATTAGTTGGAATGAATATATGGCAACTGCTTTAGAAGCTGGTTATCAATATTCCCAAGTTGATAACTCCGATAATGATAGTACTGCTTGGAAAGTGACATTATCACAAAATTTCCAACTAGGTCACTTTATGTGGTCTCGCCCTGTAGTACGCTTCTATGCTGTAACAGGTTCAACAAAACATGTTAATAACAAGTCTGATGACACTAATAAGGTTGGGGCAATGGTTGAAGCTTGGTGGTAAGTCGTTTTATCTTCCACTCTAGCTAAAACTTAAGCTTCAAGGGCAACGAATTTAATTCGCTGCCCTTTTTAATTTAAAGGATTATATTTTGAAAAAGTTAGGGTGTTTTCTCGCAGCAGCATTACTTGCTGGCTGCTCTTCTAGTGGCGGAGTGTTTGATGTCAATAACCCATTCCGTACTTGGGATTCTCAGTTTTCAGGTCAGCATGAAATTACTGCAAAATTAAGATCTGGACAGGCACTTCCTGTTGCCTTGAAAAATTTACCATTTCAATTAGCGCCATTGGAAAATACTATTCAAGTTGATATTACAGAGAAGTCACCCGTAGTTAATTTTCCTGAGGGAAAATCCTATGTTGCTCCACTCATGTTATCATCGTCATTGAATCAATTTACCTTTGAATTAGAAAGTTTAATTGGACGAAGTGTATTTGTGCCTAGTGTACTGTTTTTAGATGAAAACTTGCAAAAAGTAGCCCAAATGAATAGTCATGAGTTAATTACTGATGAATACCTGCGGATGAAGCGTGAATTTTCAGAGGAATTGGCTACAAAAATCCGTTATATTGTGGTTTACACTCGCAATGAGCTACTGGATAGTAAAACTGAGCTACCAAATCCTCGTAATGATTATGACATTGCTTTAGGTATGCAACCTGAAGATATGAAAAAATTCTATGCAAAAAATTCCGCATTAGGTCATTTGAACGTTAAAATTAGCAATGTATTTTTTGCCGCTCCAGCTGTTTTGCCGACTACTGGTGAAAGTGGTATTAAAAGTGCGGAGCATGATAATGTAACTTTATCAGTGAAGAAAACAGCAATTGATCCTCTTCCTCAGACTGTTGGTACAAGTGTCGTTGAAAGTAAATCCGATATAGTTGCTCAGCCTACGGCTATACCGACAATATTGCCCGATACCGAAGCCTTTTATCTTAAGCAAATCACTATTGCAGTAAAAGAAGATAATCTAGCTCGCGCCTGGAGTTTAGTTGAAGAGGCACAAAGAGCTGGATCAACGAAGGCAAAAGAGCATTATAAGAAAGAGATTAAAAATTTAAATTAATCTTGTATGTGAATGTAATTTTGGCAATATAACGCGGTACTATTTATTACCGCGTTTTTCTTCTTCCTTTTATCCCTCAGTTTACAGATTAACCTGAATGCACCATATTTTTAATGTTTATGATCTTTTTTGGTGCGTTTCCTTTTGATAATGAATCTTAAATAGACTGTTTGTTACTTTAAAATCGTTGTAGGAAATGTTTTGTGCCTGTTGTCTATTTGTAAAATAAATAATTTTATTTCTGGCCTACAAATTGCTATTGTTATGTTTTACATTATAAATGGAATATTATAAATGCATACAGAAACACACGTTTCCAATCGCTGGTCAAGCAGATACGCATACATATTAGCAGCAACTGGCGCTGCGGTTGGTTTAGGCAATTTATGGAAGTTTCCCTATATTATGGGCGAAAATGGTGGTGGCGCATTCGTTCTCGTTTATCTACTTTGTATCCTCTTTATCGGTATCCCCGTGATGATGGCCGAAGTGGCTATTGGTAAACGTGGTCGCTCTACACCAGCCAATGCTGCTGCGATGGTGTCGGTTGAGTCAGGGCACTCTTCACACTGGTCTGTGATAGGCTCAATGGGCGTGTTAGCAGGCTTTTTAATTCTTAGCTTTTATGTGGTTATTGCGGGTTGGGCTGCTGCCTATGTTTTATATGCGGGTACTGGTGAATTTAGTGCCGCTGCTGCCAATAGCACGACACATGCAGAAGCTATCGGCACGCTTTTTGGTAATCTAGTTAGCAGTATTCCACAACTGCTTATTTGGACGACATTAACGGTGGTTGCCGTTGTTTATGTTATATCAAAAGGTGTTAAAGATGGTCTAGAAACAGCGGTAACTTACTTAATGCCTGCACTGTTAGTACTGCTTATTTGTATTATGTGCTATTCCGCGATTGTCGGTGATTTTGCATCTGCCTTTGCTTTTATGTTTGATGTCGACTTTTCTAAGCTAACGATCAAAGGTGTATTAGTCGCACTGGGACATGCATTTTTCACGTTAAGTTTGGCCTCAGGTATTATGATGGTTTATGGTGCATATTTACCCGAAGGTGTCTCTATCGCTAAAACATCAATTATGATAGCTATAGCAGATACGGTTGTGGCATTGATTGCTGGTCTCGCTATTTACCCAATTGTTTTTGCACATGGTCTAGAGCCAAGTGTGGTCCGGGTCTATTGTTCCAGTCGTTACCAATCGCGTTTGGCTCTATGCCAATGGGTGATTTTGTTGGAACATTATTCTTTATCATGGTGGTCTTCGCGGCCTTTACATCGGCAATTGCATTACTGGAGTCTGCTGCGGCATACTTAGTAGAGCGCCAAGGTTTAACACGTGTTAAAGCTGCGATTATTGCTGGTAGTGGCATTTGGCTATTGAGTTTGGGTACGATTGGCTCATTAGCAGGAAGTGAATGGGCGCAAATTAATTTTGGTTTCATGGGCGGTAATATTTTTGATGCCCTTGATTATTTAACGGCGAATATATTGTTACCGCTAGGTGGGTTATTGATATCGGTATTTGCGGGTTGGATAATTAAAACTGAAGTTGTTAAAAGCGAGTTTAGTTTAGCGCCGTGGCAATTTAGTCTAGTCATGGTATTACTGCGTTTTGTTGCACCATTAGGTATTTTATTTGTCTTTGCTAATTCAGTGGGTGTGCTAGATTTTATCAGCTAGCCTGTGGTAACCATTAGTTATGTAATGACAAAGCCGCTTCAATTGAAGCGGCTTTTTTAATAACAGGATAAATAGAAGTCAATGTCTAAACGAATAAATGCTGATCAGCATTCCTATTTTGAAGATTTTCAAGCGATTGTGATTGCGACTTTATTGGTTGCATTAGGGATTAATTTTTTTAATAGCGCCGGCTTACTCCTTGGTGGTACAGCAGGCCTTGCTTTTTTAGGGCAATACGCATCAGAGTATAGTTTCAGTGTCATATTCTTTGCGATTAACCTTCCCTTTTATTATCTTTCTTATTGTCAACTGGGAAGAAATTTTACAATAAAAACATTTATATCAGTTTTGTTACTCTCTATTTTTGTCGAGTTTACCTCTGCCATGTTACAGTTTACTTTATTAAATTCAGTATATGCTGCGATTATGGGCGGGTTGTTGATTGGTTCAGGCTTACTCATGTTATTCCGTCACCAAGCAAGTTTAGGCGGTTTGAATATATTGGCACAATACTTATCTGCGAAGTATGGAATTTCCATCGGTAAATTTCAAATGGGGGTAGATTGCATGGTGGTTTTTCTTGCCATTTTTATTGTTGATTGGATGTCGATACTCTTATCAATAGTCGCTGCTGTATCTTTGAATTTAATCTTACTTGTGAATCATAAACCAGGACGTTATAGCGGAAAATAATAAATTTCCCTAATTTTGCGGCTATATTCATAATAATGTAAAACCATTTTTTCATCTATATTTAACTGATTATTCGTTATATATTACAAAACTGTAACATTTAGCTTACTGATTATAATAAAAAAGGACTCATTTATGTCGATCGAATTAATATCAGTTTACCTTGATAAAATTAATATTAAATTAGAAGAAAATACTGATTTAAATGAGCTTATTCAAGAGATCACCGATGAACTGCAACCTGAACAGATTGCTGTTTTATTAGAATCATTTCCATTAGTAATACGAGAAAAAATTTGGCAATCCTTTAGTTTAGAAACTCGCCAAGATATTTTTGTGGAAATGAAAACTGAGTCTAGACAACTGCTTTTAAATAGCTTTGATGATGAGTATTGTTTTCCTTTATTTGAAAAACTAGATGCTACTTGCCTTTTGGATTTATCTGAAAGCCTTAATGATCGATTTATAAATTACGCTATTAAAAATATGACTGCAAAGCAACGCAGTTTATATAAAAAAGCACAGGATTACTCCGTTGACGAAGTTGGGCATTGGCAGAATTTTCAGGATATTCAAATCCCTAAAAAGTTGAAAGTCTCATCGGCAAGAAAAATTTGTTCAGTGAATTTACCTGTTTTAACAGAGGTTGCTTATATTGTCGACGCTGACTCTGTTTTAATTGGTGATATAGCGATTAATCAGCTACTCAGTGCAGATCCCGACAGTAACATAACGGATCTTATGAACAGTGATTTTGAGGTTCTTAAAAGTAGCGATGATATCGATGATGCTGTCGATAAAATTATTTTTTCAGGTAAATCGGCTTTAGCGGTGATAGATGAGAATGGTTGTTTAACTGGACGCTTAGATCTGCATTTTGCTTATAAATATAAAGAACAAAAGAATGAGGATCTGATCACGCAAGCTGCGGGTTTAAATAACGAGGAAGATCTTTTTGGTAGTATTTGGTTAAGTAGTAAAAACAGGGCGGTTTGGCTTGGCATTAATTTGGCAACTGCCTTTTTGGCTTCATGGTTTATCGGTTTATTTGAAGCTACGATTCAACAAGTTGTCGCGTTAGCTGTGCTTATGCCGATTGTGGCCTCGATGGGGGGGATCACCGGAAGTCAAACGATCACAATTATAATTCGAGGTTTAGCGTTAGGGCAGATCACAAACAGCAATCGAAAAGATATTGTTAATAAAGAGTTAAAAGTTGGTGCTATTAATGGCGTATTATGGGCAATGGTGATTGGTATTATTACCTATCTATGGTTCGATCAATTTCTACTTTCATTAACTATCTTTCTGGCGATTTTAGGCAATATCATCATCGCCTCTTTATCGGGGGTTTGGGTGCCTTGGGTGTTAGATAAATTCAAAATTGATCCCGCTTTATCGGGCGCCGTGATATTAACCACTATTACGGATGTGTTTGGTTTTATTGCATTTCTCGGTCTAGGTACATTATTTTTAATTTAATCGCTATCAGCATAAAATAGGTGAGTTGTCATGGATAAGAAAGGCTTGATATATGGTTTTTACTTTAATGATGATAATGTTCGTGAAGTAATTGATTCGAGTGATGCAATTGATATCACTCGAATCCATTGGCTGCATTTTGATTATAGCCTGCCTGCCACTCGAGAGTGGTTACAAAATCAGAGTCAGCTAAATCCAGTTGTTATCAGTGCGTTGCTTAATGAAGAGACTCGCCCAAGGGCAACGATGCTCAACCAAGGGGTGTTAATCGCTTTACGTGGTGTTAATCTTGCCCCAAATAGTAACCCTGAAGATATGGTATCAATTCGTATATGGGTTGAGAAAGGCCGGATCATTAGTACCCGAAAACGATTGATCATGTCTGTTCATGATTTGGTGGAAGCTGTTAACAGGGGAGCTGGGCCTACATCCCCGGTAGAAGTCGTCGTGCAATTGGTGGAGCGGTTAATGGCAAGGATGACTGACACCATCAATGATATCGAAGAGAAAGTATCTGAAATTGAAGAGACTATTTTAACGACAAGTACCTATGGTTTGAGGAGTGAAATTGCTGATTTACGTCGTCAGGTTATTTCGCTGAGACGTTACCTGATGCCACAACGTGAAGCTATTCAGCAGTTACTAAGTGACAAATTCACTTTATTTTCTTCGCAAGATAAAATTCATTTACGTGAAAGCGCAGATCAATTAATTCGTTACATAGAAGAGCTAGAATCGATAAAAGATAGAGCTGCAGTTTCACAGGAGGAGCTTAATAATCGCATCAATGAGCAGTTAAATAATCGTATGTATGTATTATCAATCGTCGCAGCTATTTTTTTACCACTGGGTTTTTTTACGGGACTATTGGGCATCAATGTTGGTGGTATACCCGGCTCAGATAATGTGGATGCTTTTCTCTATTTCGTCTTCTTTTTAGTGGTTGTTGTTGCATTACAAGTTATTTTATTTAAGAAGAAAAAATGGTTTTAAAGGGAAAGATTGTTTATATATTTACATGGCTAAATAGTTTTAAAGTATCTTCAATAAGCTCAATTTTTTCATTTTTGGCTAGATAATTTGCGTAAATATCACGCGAGTAAACTGGCGCATTGTTAACTAAATAGAGTTGCTTACTCGCCAAGTAGTGTTCGGTTAGCTGTCTTGGCAGGTAGGCACTTCCTCCAACCCCTAATAGGAAGTTAAGCGCGACTATAGGCTGATTTATGCAGTGCTTAGCTGCTGGTGCATCGTGGTAATCTCGCATATATTGCGAATTTATCGATTCACCATAATCGACTTTAACATAATTACTCAGCGTAAAGGGATGATTAACATTTTGTTGTTCGCTGGTAACTAAATGTAACGGTACCGTTGCTATTTTTTCCGTGATTAGTTCTTCAGCAAAAGTAGGTTCGAATAAAAAGGCAATATCAACGATACGGTTTAAAATATTTTTGCGCAGCTCGACAGGGTTGTAGGTTGCTGTTAATAGGCTAATATCGTCTCTATTTTTATGAATTTTTTGCAACCACTCTTGTAGAACAATATCCCAAATTGACATCATGGAACCGATCGCTAACTGTTGTGAATTGTTGTCTGTGATGCTTATATCTTGTTTAGTTTTTTGCCACATCAAAATGATTTCATTGGCATGTTTAATCAAGCGCTCACCCTCTGCTGTTAACTTTAGGTGATTTTGACTGCGATCAAATAACAAGACACCGAGTTCATCTTCAAGCAACTTTATACGCGCACTTACGGCGGATTGAGTGATAAAAAGCGATTCAGATGCTAATCTAAAATGTAATGTTCTGCTCACTTCAAGGAACGTTTTTAGTAATTCTATTTTCATCATTTTATTCACTTCATATAAGTTACATAAATGTTAAATGGATTGTAGCGAAATAGTTTTATTATATGGAGTTTTGTGAGTAGAATCCAAATCACATTCAATGTCCATATTATATCGTTATTCTTGGGCATATTTACTATTGAGATTATTATGAAAATTGCTATTTTATCAAGGAATGCGAACTTATATTCAACTAAGCGTTTAAAAGAAGCTGGCGAATTGCGTGGCCACGAAGTTGACGTCATAGATACTTTACATTGCTATATGGATATAACGAGTAGCCGTCCAACCGTACGTTATTATGGTGAGGAATTGCCTAAGTATGACGCAATTATCCCACGTATTGGGGCCTCTGTCACTTTTTATGGTACTGCTGTAGCAAGGCAGTTTGAGATGATGGGAACCTTTAATGTTAATGAATCCGTTGCTATTAGCCGTTCTCGAGACAAATTACGTTCATTACAACTATTATCAAGAAAAGGCATTGGTCTACCAAGAACCGGATTTGCCTGTAAACCGGATAGCGTTAAAGATTTAATTAAAAATGTTGGTGGTGCGCCTGTCGTTATAAAGTTATTAGAAGGAACGCAGGGCATTGGTGTGGTACTGGCTGACACCGAGAAAGCCGCAGAAAGTATTATCGAAGCGTTTATGGGGCTTAAGGCTGATATCCTAGTACAGGAATTTGTAAAAGAAGCCGGTGGCGCTGATATTCGTTGTTTTGTGGTGGGCGGTAAAGTGGTTGCTGCAATGAAACGTCAGGGGGCCGAAGGTGAGTTTAGATCTAACTTGCATCGTGGTGGTTCTGCAAAAGTAATTCGTTTGTCTAAAGCTGAAAGAGAAACGGCAGTTAATGCCGCCAAAGTGATGGGATTGAACGTGTGTGGTGTTGACCTATTGCAATCGGCAAGTGGTCCAATGGTAATGGAAGTTAACTCTTCACCGGGACTAGAAGGGATTGAAACGGCAACAAAAAAAGATGTCGCAAGCATGATTATTGAGTTTATTGAGAAAAATGCTGGAAATAGTTTAAATAAAACACGTGGAAAAGGATGATAAAAAATGGCTAACGCATTACGTATTGGTGAATTTGATATTTTACCTGGAGAAAATCGTAAAATAAAAATACCCGTTGCCAAACTATATACTGATGCGGAGGTCTCTTTGCCCGTTCATATTATCAGGGCAAAAAAAGCTGGACCTATTGTTTTTATAAGTGCAGCTATACATGGTGATGAGCTTAATGGTATTGAGATTATAAGGCGCTTATTGGGACAACCTAATTTTAAACTAATCAGAGGAACCATTATCGCCGTTTCGATGGTTAATGTTTACGGTGTGGTTAACCAGAGCCGTTATATGCCAGACAGAAGAGACCTTAACCGCTCTTTTCCTGGTTCTGCGAAGGGAACCTTGGCTGGGCGAGTAGCGCATATATTTTTAAATGAAATTGTGAAACATTGTGATTATGGCATTGATTTGCATACCGGAGCGATTCATCGCTCCAATCTACCGCAAATTAGAGCAAATTTATCTGATTCTGAAACCAAAGAGCTTGCTCTGGTGTTTGGTGTGCCTGTTATTTTAAATTCAAACTTGGTTGATGGTTCTTTGCGAGAGGCCGCCGTTAAAATTGGTACTAAGGTTTTGTTATATGAAGCAGGAGAAGCCTTAAGATTTGATGAGTTTTCAATAAGAGCTGGAATAAAGGGAATTGAAAATGTTCTGCAGCATTTAAGTATGATGCGCAAACGATCAATAAAAAGGAAAAAGATAGAACCCTATATCGCCAATCATAGTAGTTGGTTAAGAGCTAATGCAAGTGGTATCGTTAATAATATAAGTAACCTAGGCGATCAAATCATGAAGGGAGATATTTTGGCTGAAATTGGCAGTCCCTATGGTGATGTGTTCGGTGTTGTACAGGCGGTTCGCTCGGGTATTGTGATTGGTAAGCAAAATATTCCTTTAGTACAAGAGGGGGAAGCGATGTTTCATATTGCTTATTTTTCTGAAGATGATGAAAAAATTGCCGATGATATTGAAACCGTGCAAGAGATGTTAGTTCAAAAAGATGATATTAAACGTTAATTTTCTAAAGAGAGTTTAATACGATAATGAAAAACAAGAAAATTGTTGGACGATTAGAGTCCATTGCCTTACCTGAATTAGAGATAGATGACTTACAAGTGCGGGTTGATACTGGGGCAAAGACCTCTTCTTTACATGTCGATAATATTGTTAAATATTTAGTTAAAGGGAAACCTTGGGTGAAATTTGATATTCACCCCGATATTCATAATGTTAATCGATTACTTGCTTGTAAAGCACCAATCAGTGACATTAGAAAAATAAAATCCTCTAATGGTACCGCTGAACAGCGCTATGTTATTGAGACTCCAATTACATTGGGCTGTGATACATGGCCTATTGAAATTACTTTAACCGATGATCTGATATGAATTATCTAATGTTGCTCGGACGTGAAGCGCTTGGCAAAAATTATTTAGTTGACCCAGCAAAGGTTTTTTTACAATCTAATGATATAAAAGAGTAGTTATCCCCATGATACTTCAGATGCAAGGTCTGCAAGAAAAAGCATCCTATGTTATTGAAGTCTCATGGGTAACAGCGAAATAATGAAAATTGGTATTAGATCTTATTTGCACATTTTTTCTCTGCAAACCACATGGACATAAAATCGGCTGTTAATTGTTGTTCTATTTCTAGCGCGCGAACCGTTGGGCAGAATATGGTAAATATTACTTGTGTATCTCCAGTCTCTGATGTAGCTATTTGGATGTGAGGCTCTGGGCCAGTTATATTAACATCCAATCGATTTTCAATGAGTTGATTATATCGAATGGCAACCTCTCTAAAATCGGCACAATATTCATTCGCTTTTACGTAGAGGGCATTAAGAAACGTAAATGGGTTGACGCTTTGATCTCGGGTGATTGTAAAGTGGTGCATTGCATAACGTTTTAAAAAATTTAAATTTTTAATGGATGAAGTAATTAACTGGCTATTAGGCAAATAGAGCGTTTTGCCGGTAAATTCATAGGAATCTATATTTACTTCTAATAGTGTTAATTTGATCCAGTCTGTTGAGTGCACTTCACCATAATAGTTACCGACTTGAATCCAATCGCCAATGCGATAAGGGCGACTTGAGAGAATATACATAAAGCCGATAAAACATTGGATAAATTCCCGTGTTGCTAAAACAATAGCAACAATAAATGCGGCGATTGAAAATGCAAATTTTTGAATCTCTTCTGCCCAAATGTTAAATACAACGATTAACAGTACAACGGTGACGATGTTGTTGATCATGTTTATTTTTATTTTTTTATTGCTCTTATTCTTATTTTCGACCAAACGAATCAATAGCATTTTTATGATCATAATTGCGCTAAAAAAAACCAGTGCAATAACAAATTTGTTATCTATAATCGCCGATAAAATGGATAAATAATGATCGCTAGTTGAGGTTACTTTTTCTAACACGGTAAAACCTTATTGTTTTTTAGAGCTACTGATAGGCGTAAATAATAGAGGGAATTATACCTGACTTTTTATTTTTCTTATGATTATTACGACTCTTTTTTATCTGTTAGCTTATCACTGATTGTTTCGTATATCAGTGATAGCTGGCTATTTATTATTTTAATCAATAAGATAGATTAGATACTTATGCAGAATGGCATTATTAAGGTGAATTTATGGCAAGGCAAGTGAGTTACGTATTTAAAGGTGCAAGTAAAACAATGCAATTTTCTTATCACCGCTTTCATGATGTGTATGAAGCCGTTGCACAAGCAGAAGGCATTGACTTAACAAATTATTTTGAGATGAAAAAACAGCTGGAATTGAGTTGCAGAGGGCAAGGGATTATTAAAAATTTCCGTGATACAGAATTTGCACGGATGGGGTTCTCTGACATTAAAATTATTCGAGAGGAAAAGTAACTTTTCCAACCTGGCAGTTAGGGTCATTGCTATGCCGATTGCCATTAGTTGCATTACTGTCCCATTCAACGGGCTAAGTTTTTGTGCATTTCTGCCAGATGGTCATTTGCGTAACGGTATGTTGAAATTTGCGTGCCGTTTCTCTAATGACAAAAGGAATATCGGCGCAGTGAATTAAATTGAAATGGCTATCTAAGGCTGCATGCAGCCCATCTAAGGTGGAATAATTTTCACCATTCACCTTCACGCCGCCTAGCCATTTATCTTTTGCCGTGTAATCCTCTAACCATGTATAGGGCGAGGTGATCACAAGGTAGCCATGTTCATTTAACCGCGCTTGAATTGTATCCAAAAAAAGTTTCGGTTCGGAAAGTCGATCAATTAAATTAGCGGCATAAATTAGGTCATAGCCGGTATAGCTGGGTTTTAGGTTTGTTGCATCACCCTGCATAAAGCGAACTTTATCTGTTAATCCCTGATATCCCAGCTGCTTTAATGAGATGCTTTTATATTCAACTAAATCTCCTTCTTTGGGGATGCAATAACGTTTTTCTCCTCGTTCACATAATTGATAGGCTTGCTGAATGAATCGTGCAGAGAAATCAATGCCATCAACATGAGTAAAGGTTTTGGCTAATTCAAATGTCGCACGGCCTACCAACAGCCAATATCTAACGCCTTGTCACACTGTGTTAATCTTATTGCTTGTAAAGCCTGTTTGACGGCATTGATAGAATAATTTTCTACAGCGAAGTATGTCGCTCCATAATGAAATTCTAGGTATTGTGCAATTAGTTGGTCTGATTCATAAATATTAACCTGTGTCGCATTATTTGAGTGATGATCCGATTGCACATAGCGAAACCCTGCATGTTGATAGAAGTGTCGACGAAAGGCGTAGCGGGATGAACGCAATGTTTCATTTCCCGTGGATATCCAAGAGCCTCCTTTGATGAGATTGTGTTTGCCATCAAAAGTAGGGGTAGAAAAATCATCATAAAGGGGGTCAATGGCAAAACCACTGAAACCATCCATCGCAGTTTCTGTCCATTGCCAAACATTGCCGACAATATCGAAGAGACCATTGTGTTTAAATATATTAATCGGACAGGAGGAGGCATAATAGGCAAGCTGCGTATTGCCAGGAACATGTTCGCCATAGGGAGCATCATAGGGGATATTTTCTCTTAAAAGATACCACTCTGCTTCTGTCATTAATCGGATAGAAGAATGGCATTTTTCTGCCTTCCAGTTACAAAATGCCTTTGCCTCAAGCTGATTTACTTCCACTGGCCAATTCAAAGGAAGGGGTATCTCTTCGCTAAGATTGCGCTGCATAATTTGTTGATTGCGTAAAAACCAAAAACGAGGCATTTGCGCCTTGGTATAGGCGAGCCAATTTTTTCCTTCTTGGGTCCAATATTGCGCTTTGTTGTAACCATCATCTTCGACAAAGGAGAGATACTCTTGATTGGAAACAAGGTATTTAGAGGCCTTAAAGTCGTCAACGGTAAATGTTTGCTGACCATATTCATTGTCCCAACCGTAACGGTCATCATCTTTGTTTTTGCCTAACGTAATTTTTTTTCCAGTAATGTTTATTAAGCAATTATCCGCGGCGCTGCCGGTATCAGGACAGGCTGACCAGTTTAATTGGCAAGTCACATCAGTAATGGGAAGTTGGCGAATGATAACCGATGAGGTTTCAAGGTGAATTCGTTCGTGTTCAATGGCCATTATAATCACCCAAGCGGCAGATGATTGTGCAATGGGTAAGGTTAATGGCATTGTATCAATAAATAGAGTAACACGCTGTTTAACTAGGGCTCGATAATGTCGTACCGCATCCACGCTTGGCCAGTTATAGTGCGTTTGATCAAGGTCATCCCATGACATTTCATCAACTCCGATGGCAAACATCGATTCGAAATTTTCATTGATCCGTGCATCTATAAATTTACCCAGTTTTAATTTATTAATAAAAAAAGTCGCGGTATGACCAAAATAGAATATTAGAGGGTGTCGTAGTGGTTCTGCTCTTTTAAAATAAGCGTCATCATTATTGATGAGGCTAAATAATGATTCATATAACGCCCAAGTCGTCTCAAAGTATGATTTTATTGCAGCGCGTTTCTGTTCTTTATCTTTTCCCGTTAGCAGGACTGTTTCACCGTTGCTTATTTTTATCATATCCATCGATTTAGCAGCCTCTTTAGTCAAACATTTTATTAATAATAGACACTATTCCTAGTTAATACGTAACCATGTGTCAGATAGATCTTTGTTGGGGAAAAATTCATTTTTCAGTTGATGCTGAGGAGCGTAATAGAATGAAGTAAAAAGAAATAATTTAATGATGGCGAGGCCGTGATTGCCTCGCCGTGAAAATGAAATTTATAGGGCGGCTGATTTTACGTTTTTGTGCTGGCAAATACGAATACCACTACGATTAACGGCATTGAGTACGGCTTGTAAAGAAGCGGTAACGATATCATCACATTTAGCGGCTGCGCAGTAACGTTGACCTTGAATACTCAGCTGTACATAGGCCATTGCTTCTGCTTGTTCATTTTCGGCGCCTTCTTTACTTGGCAGGGCATGTTCGCTGTAGTCGATTAAGACAACATCCGTGTTGATTGATTTACTTACTCCTTTTACAAAGGCATCTAATACACCTTTACCTTCTCCTTGAAGGGTTATCGCAGCATCAATTGAGGTTATTTCGGCATTCAGTATATCTTGATTATCTTGACGATTAAGTTGGTAGTTGTTTATTGTTGCGATACTTTGCGCGGCTAAATACGTATCGTTGAAAATGGTATAGATAGTGGTTGCCGATACTTCGCTTTCACTATTTTCTGCATGTAATTGCACATGCGGACTAAAATCAACTTGCATCCAACGAGGCATTTGAATGCCATAATCTAAATCCAGTACATAGGCGACCCCGCCTTTTCCTGATTGGCTATTGATACGGATCACTTGTTGGTAGGATCTCCCAGATCTCGAGGATCGATGGGAAGATAAGCGACTTGCCAAGGCGTTTCGGGATCATGTTTACGTTGCTCTGTGTCAATCGCCATACATTTGTTAATGGCATCTTGATGACTACCTGAAAATGCGGCAAAGACTAATTCGCCAGCATAAGGGTGGCGAGGATGTACCGCGAGTTGTGTGCAACGTTCAACGGTGCTGATAATACGATCCATATCAGCAAAATTTAATTGCGGATCAATCCCTTGGCTATAGAGATTCATCGCCATGGTGACAACATCCATATTGCCAGTACGCTCACCATTACCAAGTAGTGTTCCCTCGATACGGTCTGCTCCAGCTAATACCCCTAATTCGGCGGCAGCAACACCACAACCTCGGTCGTTATGGGTATGTAAACTGATACTGATCGATTGACGATGGCTAATATTGTCTGAGAACCATTCAATTTGATCGGCATAAACATTTGGAGTAGAGACTTCCACTGTTTCTGGTAAATTGATAATGACCTTGTTATCTGGTGTTGGTTGCCAAACGTTAATCACGGCATCACATACGGCTAAGGCGTAATCCATCTCCGTGCCAGTAAAGCTCTCAGGAGAGTACTGAAATGACCAATTCGTTTCGGGAGCGGCGCTAGCAAAATCGCGTACCCATTGCGCTCCTTGTATCGCAATTGCGGTAATTTCATCGCGTGATTTTTTAAACACCTGTTCACGTTGCACTGTGGAGGTTGAATTATATAGATGTACTATTGCATTTTTAGCTCCTTTCAAGGCAGCAAAAGTGCGTGCAATTAACGGCTCGCGAGCCTGTGTTAACACTTGGATTGTTACATCATCGGGGATTAAATCCTGTTCAATTAATTGGCGTACAAATTCGAAATCAGGTGCCGATGCGGCAGGAAAGCCCACTTCAATTTCTTTAAAGCCCACATCAACTAATAATTTAAACAGCTCCATCTTTTGACTCGGCGTCATCGGCTCGATTAACGCCTGATTACCATCGCGTAAATCAACACTACACCATTGCGGTGCGGTTTCTATAACCCGATTCGGCCAGCGTCTATCTTTTTTCTGTATAGGTGCGTGAGCGCGATATTTTTTGTGATTAAAATGAGAGTGAGTATTAGCGATATTTGACACGAGTCATTTCCTTGCGAGTTGCGACTAGGGGAGATGTTTAGGCTGATGAATTAGCGAGTTGGCGCACCTTGATAAGGTTGTTGCCACCCGTTTCTGGTAAGAAACATCGCTCGCTATCCATGTGTAAACTATAAAAGAAAAAATGTAGTGAGTGGTTGCAAATTAACTATTTATTTATATTATTTATGCAATAAATCACTACTTAATTTGATATTATTAGTGAATGTTAACTATCGGGTGAAAAAACCATGCAGGAAGTCATTAAATTCGACCGTATTGATAAGAAAATTCTTACTCTCATGCAGAGTAATGCGCGTATTAGTAATTTGGAACTAGCCGATAGTGTCGGTTTGTCTGCGACACCTTGTTCTCGTCGAGTGAAAAGGTTGGAAGAGTCTGGAATAATTGATAAGCATGTAACGCTATTAAAACCCTCGGTACTTGGATTAAATCTAACCGTCATGATCGGCATTTCCATGGATCGCCATACGCCCGATCGTTTTGATAAATTTGAACAGGCTATTGCAGGGTTACCCGAGGTACTAGAATGCTTGATTGTCGCAGGGCAGAGTGCCGATTTTTTATTAAAGGTGGTGGTGCGTGATATGCAGCATTATGAAAAATTTCTATTAGGGCAGTTAACTAAGTTAGAGGGAGTGACAGGTGTCCATTCCAGTTTTGTTTTGCGAGAAGTTTTTAAAAAAACGGAATTGCCACTTGATTAGTAATCGTTAAAATATATCCAAATATATTGTGGATAAGCGTTTTCAAAGCACCTATATTTTTTACGTCACATTGTAGTATGTTATCTATTGCTGCTATTGTATTGCTTAACTTAATAATACTTGAAGGTGCCTACTATGAAACTGAGTTTTTCTCTTAAAATTATACTGCTAGTATTAGCAAGTAGTTTAAGCTCATTATCCTTTGCTGAAGTTGTTTGGATTGATGTACGCAGTCAACAAGAGCATGCTGCGAACCATATTGATGGAGACATATTGATTGTGCACACCGATATTGTTGCACAGACTATGAAATTATTCCCAGATAGGAATACAGAAATTCACCTCTATTGTCGCAGTGGCCGTAGAGCCAAAGAAGCAATGCAGGCTCTTAATGCCGTGGGATATACTAAGGTCTCGAATGCTGGTGGAATAGATGAGACGCGCAAAGCGAGAGGGCTACCTCATTAATCTCTGTATTGGATGAATATTGGTCATTTTATTAATTTACTGACAAAAGGTAAATTTCTATATTTATCTTGCCAAGGTAATCCGTAACCGATCAACATGTCGTCATTTGCCATTTCATAGGCAAAATATTGTTTGTTTAAGATTTTAACGCGACCTGGTTTAACGAATAGTGTTGCAATTGAAAGTGATTTGGGTTGAAAATTATCAGTAAAGAATTTAGCCACTCTTTTCATCGTTCCTCCTGACTCGATGGCATCATCCACTAAAATAACATGCTGATCTTTAATAGTGACATTCTCAAAGTAGATAATATCTGAGCTGTTATTACGATCACCGGGGGTATGTATACAGGAGATATAATCCATTTTCAGCTCAAACTGTAACTGTCTGACTAAATCTGCAGTGAATATTATGCCTCCGGGCACTATCGAAATAATAACGGCCGTTTGCCCTTTAAATTGACTATTAAGTTTTTCTGCAACGATATTAACGCCTTGCACTATTGTTTCTGTGCTGAGAACCATTTCACCGATATTTTTGCTGTCCATATTGAAAATTACCCTCGGAATCTTAAACGATTTTACGGAGCGATTTTACCCGTAGCATATCAAACAATACTTTACCCATTAATATTGCTAAAATGATACCCGCAATATTTATCATCCACTTGGGTAATAGACTGCTCTCAGCTCCTATCTGAGGAGTCACGACAAAACCGCACGTTGCCACCAAATAGTTAACAATGATTCCTGATAGTAATGCAACACCGATCACACCCGCTAGATACCCCCATAATGCACGTTTACCTAACTCACTGCTGACAACCCCTAAAGTCGCAATATTGGTTGCTGGGCCTGCCAACATAAAGACAAGTACGGCACCGGGAGATATTCCAGCAAGTAATAAACCTGCTGCGATGGGGGTTGATGCCGTGGCGCAGATGTACATGGGAATTGAAATGATGACCATGGCTAACATTGCTAAGATACCATCGCCCCATTTTGCTAAAAAGTCGATAGGCACATAAGTTTGTACTAGGGCTGCAAAAAAGAGACCTATTAATAACCAGCCGCTAGTATCTTTTAGCAAATCCGTTGCAGCAAAATGTAAGCCATCAGAAATTCGTGTTGTGATGGTTTTCTTTTGTGGCATTTTATCTGTTCCACAACAGCTTGATGTTGGCTTATTTCCATTTTTTGAGACGTTGCTAGAGGTGCATTTGTTGCTGGAGATCGCTTGGTTATTACTGCAACAGCTACTATTTTTAATTTGCGTTTGTGTGGAATCGGAATGATTCTCTTGGCCAACTAACAAACCAGCTGTAATGGCGCTGATAATTGCAGTAAGGGGTCTGACTATTGCCATAAAAGGGCCGAGTAAAACATAGGAAATCGCTATCGAATCTACCCCTGTTTCCGGTGTTGAAATCAAAAAGGAGGTGGTTGCCGCCTTTGATGCGCCCGAACGCCTTAGACCTACTGCCGCAGGTATAACACCGCATGAACACAAAGGGAGGGGGGCACCGAGTAAGGCTGCTTTTATTGTGCTTTTAAAGCCATGTCCACCAAGTTGCTTCTGCATCCATGACATAGGGACAAAAACCTTCAGCATGCCTGCTAGAATAAGCCCTAGGATCAACCAGGGGGCTGATTCTAAAAAGAGAGCAATAAAATTAGTGAATAGCAGCATCAAATTTCCTTATTTTGTTAACTTTACTTGAATGATAAGTGCTATGTAATTGATATTTCAAACGTTATTGAGTATTGTCAACCAAGGTGCTAACTCTTTCGCAACTGGTTTGCCATGTTCGCCTAAAAAGCTTACAAAGCGTTCAGGTGTTTTGCTTATAATATTTTTTTCATTGAAATTTAGCGCGATTAGTTTTTCTATTGCTTGATCGAAAATCCCGACTTGAAAGCTGATATGGGCATCGCTGCCTAGGCTAATTTTGCCGTTATGCTTATCAACGAGTTCAATTAATGAACTACAAAAGGGGGCTGAACCTTGTCGCGAATGGGTAAATGAGCTGTTATTAATCTCCAGTAGGACATTATTATCTTTAGCTGCGCGTACGATCTCTTCTTGATCAACGGGGTAATTAGGATTACCGGGATGACCAATAATTTGGATAACACCACTCTCCATCGATTTTATTAAAGCACGTGTATTTTCTTTTAAACTTGCTGGTGGAAAAACAGGTTCATGAAAGCTGGCAATGGCAAAATCAAGATGGGATAAAAGCGTATCTGTTAGGTCTACATTACGATTTTTGGCTTGTGTAAAAGGCGTTGTCAGGATATTCGCTTCAATGCCCCGTAATATGGCAATACCATCAACGACTCTAGGAATGACATGCATATTCCCAAAATGCCATGGGTGTGGGGCATCGGGCATCGTTGACGCGTGATCTGTGATAGAAAAAAGCTGTAAGCCATTTTTTTTAGCGGCAAAAATATAGTCGTGAACAGTGCTATAGGCATGGGTGCTTGCAATGGTGTGAGAATGCGTATCGCAAAGAATTTTCATGGCAGATGGCCTCGAATAGTGGCAGGATATAAGCCACTATATACCTGTTAGCAATGAAAATGCAAAATGCATTTTCATTGCTATATGAGGTTTTTTGATAAAATCAGTTGATTTTACTTGTGCCTGCAGCGAGTGATTATTTTGCACTCATTTTTACTGTTTTTATTAATAATTTACCAATATCAGTATGATGAGCAAGCTGCGAGAAAGGTGCTGTTACTTGTGTTGGTCCATAGGCAATAACAGCAACGGGCGTATCGGTGTGCGTCCCCGTACCCCAAACTATATTTTGCTGTTCAGCCATCGCTCGACCAATAAGGTCATTGCGGATCTCATCACCATAAACATAGAAGGCTTCAAAATCGTCAACCTTAGGAAAAGTTTCTGCTTTTAAATAACTGTTTTCGGGATCATGATAATGATTGGGTTCAGTCGTTAAAATCGCTTCAGCCTGTGCTAAGGTGATGTCAAACTCACTATTTTGGTTCACTATTTTTTGTAGTGTTTGTGGCGTTTTTTCGCTTTTATCGAATTCAGCCAACATCATCGCAAAGCTGTTTTTTTGTGCATATAATTTATCTAAAATAGTGATGCTACCGAAATTAAAATTAGGCTTGTAGTCTCTATCTTTAAAGGCAATGCCACTGCGTTTTTCCGCTTTTGGCGTATTGGAGCGTGAATAGCTAAAACCAAAGCCACCCGTTTCATGATCTGCGGTGATCACGACTAAGGTGTCTTGACGATCTTTTACCCATTCATAAACATATTGTATTGTTTCATCGAACTTAAGCATTTCATGGAGCATGGTTCCTGCATCATTGTTATGTCCTGCCCAGTCAATTTGCCCACCTTCAACCATTAAGAAAAAGCCGTCTGGATCTTGAGATAGAATATCTAATGCTTTTTCTGTCATCTCCTTGAGGCTCGGCTGCGTTCTTTTGGGATCATGCTTACTGTTGCTATATTCGATACCATCTTGCATACCTGAATAGGCAAATATGCCAAGCAATTTGCCATTATTTTTAGTTTTAGCAAGATCTTGACGTGTGAATGCCAAGTTATAGCCTGCATTTTTCGCCTCTGTTAATAGATTTTTTTCATCTTTGCGTTTCGATTTGATGGTGATCGAGCCACCCGTCTGTTGCACTATTTGTTGATATTGCTCCCCTTTGTCGTTTACTGATTTAGGTATCCAATAACGCAATCCACCAGAAAGCATGACATCGATATTGGCTGCAAGCATTTCTTGGGCAATTTCATTCTCTAATGAACGATGTGGTTGATGTGATGCAAAAGCGGCTGGTGTGGCATGAGTTAGACGTGTATCAGAGACTAACCCCGTTGCTTTACCCAAACGTTGCGCAATTTCCAGTACAGAATCAACGGGATTACCATCAACATCGAGGCCTAACGCTTCCGATGGGCTGTTTACACCTGAGGCGATTTGTGATGCTGAGCAAGCAGAGTCAACCACTAAGGCATCGGCGGGGCTATGTAGAGACATACCGAGGACACCATTATCAATCATGGTTTTAATGGCGGTATTTTTGCCCTTATAAATAGAGTGAGGGGCCTTACGTGCATACTCTTCTAGCAAACCCATTTGTCCCGGCCCCATGCCATCACCGATCATGACAATGACATTTTTAACGGGTGTTTGTGCAAAACTGTTATAGCTAGCCAGTGTCAGTGACACCGCAAGAAGCGATTTTTTCACTAAATTTAATGACATATTACTAATTTCCTTATGCTGGTCGGATAATAGCCAATTCCTTAATGAGCTATTTATTTTATTTAAATAGCGTGACTAATTTATGGTATTGGTATTGCTTTAGAGTGGTCATTGTAGTGCTGAATTATGACAGTAATATTAATTATTCCACTGTTCAAAAAAGAGCAAATCCATTAATTGTTTTTATTAGTAGATGGGAAAGTCATAAATCAAATAAGCGTTTAACAAACTAAATTTATTTATCAGCTATCATTATGTTTTGTGATATTGAACTTGTTAAATTTAGTTTTTTTTACACCGCAGCGTCTAATATTATAGGGTAAAAATAAATGTCGCCAAAAAACAATGCTATTTTAATGGTTAATTTTTTATTATTGTTTTATATTTCAGTGATCGTGCGTATCTTATAAATATAAAGAGGTGTTATGTGAATAACCATGATAGATATATAGATAATCTTACCAGAGATACATATGCAATAATTTTAGCAGGGGGGCGAGGTAGTCGTTTATTTGAGTTAACCAATCGTCGTGCTAAACCCGCGGTCTATTTTGGCGGTACATTTCGTATTATCGACTTTCCGTTGTCTAACTGCATTAATTCAGGCATTCATCGCGTTGGTGTGGCAACACAATATAAATCACATTCATTAATTCGCCATATTAATCGTGGCTGGGGAGCATTTAAAGCCGATGCATCTGAATTCGTGGAGATATTACCGGCTTCACAGCGCTTCGGCGAAAATTGGTATGTTGGAACGTCCGACGCGGTATATCAAAACTTAGATATTATTCAAAGTCACAATCCAAAGTATGTTTTGGTTTTATCTGGCGACCATGTGTATCGTATGGATTATGGCCTGCTCATTGCCCAGCATGTTCGAAGTAATGCTGACATGACCGTATGCTGTATTGAAACAACAGTTGAAGAGGCTGCTGGTAGTTTTGGTGTGATGACGGTGAATGATGAAAATAAGGTCATCTCCTTTGCAGAGAAGCCTGCAATACCTGATGAAATACCTGGTAAACCCGGCGTTTGTTTGGCCTCCATGGGAAATTATGTTTTTAATGCTGAATTTTTGTTTGAGCATTTACATAAAGACTTCATTAAGGAAGCCTCAAGTCGCGATTTTGGCAAGGATATAATCCCATCCATTATTAACGCTCATAAAATTTATGCCTATCCGATGCAAGATCCAAATATTAATAATCAACCCTATTGGCGTGATGTCGGTACATTAGATTCATTTTGGGAAGCCAATATGGAGTTGGTCGAACCTAAACCGCAATTTGATCTCTATGATAGAACATGGCCAATTTATACCTATCAAGAGCAGCTTCCTCCTGCTAAGTTTATCTTCGATAACGACCAACGACGTGGTACCGCCTATGATTCAACCGTTGCCAGTGGTTGTATTATTTCTGGCTCCACTATTCGAAAATCACTTTTATATTGTAGTGTACATACCCATTCATACAGCTTGATTGAACGTTCTGTATTGATGCCAAAATGTGATGTTGGTGAACACTGTAAGTTACATAAAGTGATTGTTGATACTAAATGCCGTATTCCCGCTGGGTTAGTTATTGGTTACGACAGAGAGCAAGATATAGCTAATGGTTTCCGTGTCTCTAAAAATGGCGTCACCTTAGTGACTCAAGATATGCTTGATAAATTAGCTGCTAAAAAAGCAACTGAAAAAGTCGTTGATATGGTGTAACTAGTTAACCTAGAAAGATGAGAGCCGCACTCTCATCTTTTTTGGGGGATTATTTTTATGTTATGCCTGATTTTCATTCAGTTTTGCTTTTGCTTCTTCTACCTTCGAAAAATCTAACCCTAACTCCTGCACAGCCTCTTTAATTAACTCGGGTTTAGTCATGACAGACATCATTATAGTTTGTAATTTATCAGCGGGTAAACCGAGTTGTTGTATGGCACCCATTGCCATTAATGGGTTTTCCGTTAAGGTTGTAAATAGTGTTTTAATTTGCTCATCGCTGATATTTAACTCTTTTAATGTTGCAATAATAGGATTCATTTTACTTTTGTCCATTCACTTGTTTATTGAGGTCGCGTAGCTATAAGTTGAGTGGGTACTCAATCGTTATAGATTAATGTGTGAGTATACTGCAATTTTCTCTTCTTTTAACGGTTAATGAAAGTATAAATAATAGTTGTGATGGTGAAGTATTGGCATAAGATAGTTTATTTTAACAAGCATTAATGAATAGATGATGATTAGATTTGTTATCATTAACACATTTGTACAAGGAACAAAATATGATTGATTTTCGTTCAGACACGGTGACTCGTCCCTCTCAAGCGATGCTACAGACAATGGTCGCGGCTCCCGTTGGCGACGATGTCTATGGTGATGATGAGAGCGTTAATGCACTTGAAAAATGGGCTGCTGAAAAGCATGGTTTCGCCGGCGCAATCTTTTGTAGCTCAGGTACACAGGCTAACCTGCTTGCATTAATGGCGCACTGCCAACGCGGTGACGAATACCTTTGTGGTCAACAGGCGCATAATTATAAATTTGAAGGGGGCGGCGCTGCAGTATTAGGCTCTATTCAACCGCAGCCCATTGAAAACGAAAAAGATGGTTCATTATCGTTGGTAAAATTACAGGCCGCGATTAAACCCATTGATCCACACTTTGCGCGTACTCAATTGTTAAGCTTAGAAAATACTATTAATGGTAAAGTGCTGCCACTCTCTTACTTAAAAGCGGCACGTGAATTTGTCGATCACAACGGCTTACAATTACACTTAGATGGCGCGCGTGTCTACAACGCTGCCATCGCATTACAGGTCGATATTAAAGCCATTAGCCAATATTTTGATTCCATGACCATCTGTTTATCAAAGGGGTTAGGCGCGCCCATTGGTTCCCTATTGTTAGGGTCAACAGCATTAATCGAGAGCGCTCGTCGTTGGCGTAAAGTATTAGGCGGCGGTATGCGTCAAGCAGGGTTAATTGCCGCAGCAGCGCATTATGCATTGACCCATAACGTACAACGTTTAGCGGAAGACCATGCAAATGCGCACTATTTAGCGGAGCAGCTAGCGACAATTCAAGGCGTGAGCGTTAATCCTGACCATGTGCAGACCAATATGGTGTTTGCCAAATTAGATACGCAGATTGATCAGCTGGCTTTGTGTGAAGCATTACAACAGCAAGAGATCATTGTGAGTCCCGGGGAGCCGATGCGCTTAGTCACCCACTTAGATATTAGTCGTACCGATATCGACACATTTATAAGTGCAATTAAACAGTTTATTAAGGTTTAAAAATGGAATTATCGCTAAGGGCACTTGAGCGAGGCGACTTACGCTTTGTTCATCGCTTAAACAATAATCGCAGTATTATGTCCTATTGGTTTGAAGAACCCTACGAATCCTTTGATGAGCTCGAAGAGCTCTATAATCGTCATATTCATGATAGCGCAGAGCGGCGCTTTGTTGTGGAAAATAAAGAAAAAGAGATTATAGGGTTAGTTGAGCTAATCGAAATTAATTACATTCATCGTAGTGCTGAATTTCAAATTATTATTGCCCCAGAATATCAAGGTAAAGGCTTTGCCAGATGGGTGATTAATAAAGCGATGGACTACTCCTTTACTATTTTGAACTTACATAAAGTTTATTTACTTGTCGCAACGGATAATCAGCGCGCAATTCATCTCTACGAATCATATGGTTTTATTGAAGAGGGCCATTTGGTCGGGGAGTTTTTCATTAATGGTGAATATCGAGACGTAAAACGTATGTATATGTTGCAGGACAATTATTTACAAATGTAGCGTTCGTTATAAAGCATCGATGCGCCCAGTCGCGATTTAAAAAACGCGACTGGGTTACCGTTTATTTGGCGTTGAGCACAGCCGCTTTCTGGTAGGCCTTCGTACCCCACAATGGTACCGTTGAAAGGCTATGTTTGAAACTGCCTGATATCTCTTTGGTGGAGTATGAAACATACATTATGGTTTGATTTTCAGGGTCATAAATTCGGCGAATTTTCATGTTTTTAAAGAAGATGCTTTTGGATTTTTTAAACACGACCTCACCGGATTTACTTTTATCAATTTGCGCTATCATGGCTGGCGTTATTTCACCCGTTTGACGACAAGCTATCGAGCTGTCGGAAGGATCTGACAAACTTAAGTTAGCTTCAATACTGGCGATGTGGCAGGTGACGCCTGTGACAATGGGATCAACCAAGGTATTTATTTTGATATCTTGCATGGTGAACATGCCCAAAGAGACATCCCCCACTTCATCCTGCGTACAGCTTTTGAGGATAAAAAAGCTGATCACTAATAGCAGTGCGATAGCCGCGAACAGTTTGATTTTTTTTAACATAACGATTTCCTTAATATGTGGGGCTATTTTTTAAAGTCCCATGACAGGTTTGATACTAACTGGCATGGATCGCATTTGAAATCAAAAATATCAAGTAAAGGCGAGGGTAATTTCCAATCACCGCCACAACTTGGGCATGGACGCGCTTGCTCCTCTTCGAGGCTACGTCCTGCAACGCGATATAGATAATAATAGGTTGGTACTTTGGTAATATATTCAATGCGTTTACATAAATTACTGCCACGGTAGAAGAGTTTACTCTCTACGTCGCCAATTTCCTTTAACGCCATGATTGAAACCGCTGAGCCGTTCATCTGTAACTCATCGCAGTTTATCCACTCTTCCTGCCATTTTATTGCGCTTTTTCTATCTCCATTGCTAATTGCCTCTGGCGTTCGATAAAGCGGAATGGGTGCCAATGTTTCACCACAGCGCAGTGGCGAGCAGGTATCTAAAAAAGTCGTGTATAAAATTTGCCAACTAGGCTGAAAGTTTTCCGCGCTGCATAAGGAGTTAAGATCTTCACCAATGCTTTTAATTTTCGGAGAGAGCAATCCAGCCTTGGTTAGCCCTGCCAAGGCGTGTGTCACCTGTGGACTATTAAATTGCTCATCTAAACTATTATTTTCTGGGCAAACGAGACGTGTGGTAAACCAGCCTTCAAACATGGCGATGGGAAATTCGCGTCCAAGAATTTGGCCGTTGTAACGTAGCATATCGAAATAGTTGTTGATGGCTCTTTCAACCGCTGCGTACTGGGTGTTTTGATAACACTCAAAGGTGAGCTCTTTAATAAACATGGTTATTGATTATCTTCTTTTATGGTGGTTTGCAATTCTGTTAGCGCTATTTTTAAACGGTTAATTTCATCACGTAAGGGCATCAGGGCTTGCTCAATTTTTTCTTCCAACAAAGCTTCTAATTCACGGCTAACTGTTGATTGCGGCGACGCTTCTTGTGACGCATTATTCTCTTCATTAAACGCTTGTTGTGGATTTTTTTGCCACATTCTAAGACCTTCAATAATAAGCGGTAAGGGAACATTCTTGGGTAAGCGTGCTTTTATCATTGCGACATTGGGGACTTTTCCCTGTTGGCTGATCTGTTCTGCAATAAGTAATATTTGCTGCATAAAAAATTCCTGATGATCTACATTAGCCTGCCCTGTTAATGAAGTGTGTTGGGATCTTCATAGGTACGGTACACCGGGAGTTTAAAACGTGCTGTACGTAGCCCAGTTAAAAAAAGCACACCTTGATAGTTGTTGTCGTTATCGCTGCTAAATTCAAAAACAAAACTCGCCTGTAAAAATTGTTCTCCAAGTTTGAAGTTAAAGCCTGAACGAGCCACTGAAAGTAGCTGTAAATCGAGTTTGTAGCAGTGTTGAGTGATAAGCTCTTTAGCATATTCCGATTGTTGACGTAGCTTCCAAATGAGTATGGCAATGATGATAGTCAAAACAATAAACAGTAAATCAGTCATGGTGACCCCTTTAATACTAGTCTTTTTTTACTGCACTAAACAGTCGCCCAATCGCTTGGGATAGTGCAGGTGAACGAGCCGTTAAGCGCAATTGTTGAAGTAATTTTTCACGCAAGAGAGGAATGGCAACTAAGTCGCTAAATAATTGTGGAAATAGTGCTGAGTGGTGATTAGCCAGCGACTCTAAAAAGCGATTAAGTAGGGTTTCATCTTCTAATAATGTCCATAGACGCCCCGCAATGCTGACGTACCAATACTCATTGTAAATCAGCGACGAGTTAAATTGTTCCAATATTAGTGCCTTGGTGATACCCACGCTTGGTGCGCTGGCGAGTGCACGTAAGAGTAAAATCGCATTATCTTGGCGGTCCGCCTGTAGCTCAATCTGTGCCTGTTTGGCAATGGCGCTTGCAAGGTCACTGCCTATCTCCGTTTGATGCTCTAAACAGACTGCTAATGATTGCAGTGGTTGCAGCGGTAATTTTGGCAGCGCTGATAGTAAATGTGTTTGATTGTTATCGTGGCCTAGGCGGGCGCAGATATCTGCAATGCCTTGCAGGCCAACTGTTTGCCAATCAGCCCAATCCCGTTGACCTGCAAAGTAAGCATGCGCTTCAGGATAAAAAGTAGAAGGGGGACGGATAAATGCAGCATTGAGTTTGGCATTAAAAATGGCCAGTTTTTCGGTATTCGGTTTAAAGATAAACGGGTTACTTGCGAGGTTATCCTGCTGCTCTTTACTGATCTCCGTGGTTAAATCATCGCCCATAGCGGCAATAACCATCTTAATAAAGCTTGTTTGAGCTGTTATTTTCATTAACCCTTGCTCATCTAATGGCATTTTTAAAAACCAGATGAAGTGGTCTTGTTGTTTGACCTGCCAAAAAGTGACCGCTATAAATGCATGTTGTTGAATCGGATAGGGGTAAGGCTGTTCACTATGCGCAATTTTTTTAAATTCACTATTGCCGATTTTCGTCACTTTTCGCCCAAGGTCATATATTCTAAATTGACATTGCGATTGCGTTAAAAAATCGGTTAGGGTATTCATATTCATGGCATTTATTCTATTATTAAGCAGGAATAGCGATTATACCCATGCTACATCAAGAAGCAAAGCCAGCAATAAAAGCGCACCGATTGCGAGTCATGAGATAGCAGTCTCGTTATTAATTCTACAGAGCGATTTTATCACAATGCAGATGGAGGTATTTCTCGCCTTTTGCTAAATAAGCCCTTTATTTCACTGCGATAGTTAGAGAAGGTAAAAGGGCAAAAAGCAAGATCAGGCCGCATGAGCCGTTTTTTTGTTATGTATTGATCTGACGAGCCTTACAAACATATGTCTTATTTTACTTTCTTGCGTAGAGCAAAAACAAATAAACCTAAACCCAACAATGAAATAGTAGCAGGTTCTGAAACTACTGCTATTGAGTCAATATCTATTCGCCACTCCTTAACTACTCCAGAACCACCGAATGATAAAGACCCCATCAAGTCAAATGTAATACCGTGTTCACTAAAAGATGCACTAAAGTCAGGGTTGTTGCTAGGAAATAATCCTATTTTAGTCTGTATGGCATTTACTCCAATAATCAAGTCATCGAAGCCATTAATTACGAGCTGTTGTTCTCCCATACCTAAGCCGCCATTGAACGTATTGGTAATTCTAAATAAGGCATAAGTATCAAATAAATCAAGTTCAAATAATGCAAATGAATTATAGGTGTCAGTAAACTCTATATCATTGGTAACAATTTCGGATGAATTGAATAAAATTTGACCATTTGAAAATGAATTCTGTGCATAGACTTCATTTCCAATTAGAGAGGCATTTACCCCTGTTGATATTACTAATGTTATTACTGCCGATACTAGTTTCCATAATTTCATTTGTTTTTTTCCTTTATTTATTAATTAAAAGTATTGAACGTCAACTACTGCCATACACTATAAGCAGCCATTAATTTTTAAACATAACAGCTTATATAAATGGCATCATCTGATGCATCGCCACCTATCTTATTTGGAATTGTCACAACATTATCTATTAATTATCACTTAATCAATTGGTTCGCTAACTATTTGTACAGATTTTGATTTGAGATAGATATGACACTACAACCTATTACCTTTTGAATGGAAAGTCGGGGGGGGGGGGGCTATACATTTACCCCCAACAAATTAACAGCTTAACCTTTTAAGGCGGTGGGTTTGATCAAGGTAAAATGTAACATTATTCACTTTTCGACTGTGACAACGCTGGGCTGGTTTGTGTGTTAGCCCCCGTAGGGCACGGAAAAAAGCTGCAGTTATAAAATCTCTATTTAGCATAATAATTATTCAATTTTATCCCTAACATCTCGACACTCTTTTTATGACTGACTTTGCATCTTGAAGTATCATGGGTATATTAGTTGTTTACTCGTTAAAATTAGGCACGATTAATGATTGAAATTGAACCTGAGCGCCAAACGCGCCATTTACTCGCTGCACTTTTACATCAGTTAGAAAGTGAACTGCGTTTACAGGCTCTATGGCAACGTGACCCACCGAGCGAAGCGGCACTACAGAGTCGCGAGCCTTTTGCTATCGATACTTTAAATTTTGTGCAATGGCTGCAGTTTATTTTTTTACCTAAGATGATTAATTTACTGCGTTATTCTTTACCTTTACCAACAACGATCTGCGTTGCCCCTATGGCCAATGAATATTTTAAGGCGCTACCGCTAGATAGTCGTCAAATAGAGGATATTATTAGTCGTATTGACCATTTGCTAAGTGAGCCCCATGAATGAAATTGATGCCTTGATCGAAGATCAAGATTTACAGATGACGGTGACTAGCCCAGATCTTGATATTCTTTATCAGGATGATTTTTTAGTGGCGGTTAATAAACCCTCTGGTTTGTTAGTGCACCGAAGCTGGATTGATACGCACGCCACTGAGTTTGCCTTACAAAAAGTGCGTAATCAAATTGGCCAATATGTTTTTCCGATACACCGTTTAGATAAGCCGACTTCGGGCGTTCTTGTTTGCACTTGATAAAGAGAGTGCCAAACAGATTAGCGCTCAGTTTGCCGAACATTCCACCACCAAACGTTATTTAGCGGTAGTGCGCGGCTTTTTAGCTGATGGTGAGTTGGATTATGCGTTGCGTGAAGATCTCGATAAAATTGCCGATAAACAGGCGCAGCAAGACAAACCGCCGCAACCAGCGCAAACGCAATACCGTTGCTTAGCGCAAACCCAGTTACCTATTGCCGTTCGTCCCTATGATTCATCACGTTACAGCTTAATGGAGCTGACACCGAAAACGGGGCGCAAACATCAGTTGCGTCGTCACATGGCGCACTTACGTCACCCTATTATTGGTGATACTTCTCACGGCGATGGTAAACATAATGCCATGTTTAGAGAGAACTTTGCTTCCCATCGGCTATTACTGCATGCGGCTTATTTATCCTTTGTGCACCCACAGAGTAAGCAGTTGCTAGAAATTAATGCGCCATTAGATGCTGATTTTGTCTCTCTACTGGCTGCCTTAAAACTGGATTATTAATATGAATCAGGCCATTAAAGTCGTCATATTGTTGATTATTGCCTCACTGTTTAGCGGTTGGTTGTGGCATAGCCATCACGATTTAATTGATGAGTGTGGTCATAGTAAAACGCTTAATCAAGATCAGCGACAAAGTTGCAACCAACGTATCACTAAGCTGGTCAAAGAGGCGTTGAGTGGTAGTCATCCTGTCACCATTGATATTCCCGAACATGATGCAAAAGTGACCTTAAATAAAATGCAGTCCGTGCATCATCGCCTCTACTTAAGAGGAGATTATCAACTCATGTTAAGGGAGGCTACAGCGCAACAGGAAGCGTTATATGATAAAGGGGTAGGGCTATTAAACCTTGCTAAAGTAACCCTATTAAATAGGCAGCAAGGGCCTCTTCTCTATTTTGCCGCCCCTTTTGTTATTAATGTGGCAGGTAGTGGTGTCTTTTTTTATGTCGGGCTCTTTTCCTATGACTTAAACACGCAGTTGAGTGACCATGTTGACTCGCTGTTTTTGGGCGATCGTATTCTTGATGAACATATTGAGTTAATTCATGATGGGCTTCGCATTTCTTTTTTACAACATGGTGAGCATCAATCACTGAGTGAGTATCCTAATCACCGGATTGAAAAAAAACTACAGCTGCTCAATCTATTTCAAACGAATAGCAAGGCCAAATTTAACGAAGTTAAACCTATGCATCATCGCGTGGATACCGATCGCGATGGCAGCAATGATTGTAAAAATGATGGCAGTTGTGACCATAGTGTTGACGACAGCCAACCACATCCGGCGTCGTGAGGATAACTATGAAATTAAATTGTGATATGGGTGAAAGTTACGGTGCTTGGAATATGGGCGCAGATGCACAGGTGATGCCTTATATTGATCAAGCTAATATTGCCTGTGGATTTCATGCTGGCGATCCCGATGTGATGTCGGTTACTATCGCCTTGGCTAAACAGTATCAGGTACAAATTGGCGCTCATCCTGCTTATCACGATATGCAAGGCTTTGGGCGTCGTTCAATCGCCCATAGCCCCGCGCAAATTACGCGTTTAATCTGTTATCAAGTCGGAGCACTGGATGCGTTATGTGCATTGCATGGCACACAATTAGCCTATGTGAAGCCTCATGGTGCGTTATACAACGATATGATGGTTGATATAGGTCTCTTTAGTGCAATTATAGATGCGCTTGCTAGTTTTAAGCAGCCATTGGCTTTAATGATTTTGGCTCGACCTGATTTGCAGGCGTATCAAAAAATAGCTGCGAGTGCGGGGGTAACCTTGCTCTATGAAGCCTTTGCCGATCGCGCCTATGATGATCAAGGTTATCTGCTATCACGCAAAGAGCCCGGAGCGCTGTTGAGTGATCCCGCTTTAATAAAAAAACAGGTTCAGCTGCTGATTGATGAACAGCGTGTCATTAGTGTTAGTGGTGAGTCTATCAAATTGCCGGTTAATGCATCCTGTGTTCATGGTGATAACCCCGTTGCAATTCATCTCATTAGCGAGTTGCGACAATTAATTATTAATCGCTGAGTGAACAAATGACAACTATCTCTCCTGTTAATGAAAATTGTTTTTTGATCCAATTAGCCCCACAAATTGACCTCTCTTTAATTGATCAAATTGCCTATTGGGTGACGCAAATAGAGTTACAATTGGGCGCTGCTTTACTCGATATAACCCCGTCTTACACCACCATTTTAGTTGAGTATGACCTGCTACAGGTAAGCCCGCTGGATGTCGCTAAACAGTTAGAGGCGATCATCGCGCTTGCCCCTGCGAGGTTCAAGGAAAAGAAGAGACTCATTTAATCGAGCTGCCTGTATTTTATGATGTGAGTGTCGGTTGGGATCTCGATGCCTTATCACAACGGACAAACTTAACCGTTGCTGAAATTATTCAATTACACAGTGAGACTATTTATCGGGTTTGTGCCATTGGCTTTGCACCGGGATTTGCCTTTTTAGCAGAGGTGCCCGCCGCTATTCAAGCTCCCCGTCACGCTACACCTCGTCATTTTGTACCTGCTGGCAGTGTCGCTATTGCCGATGCACAAACTGCGGTTTATCCAAGCGATAGCCCCGGTGGCTGGCAAATTATAGGTAACTGCCCGATCACTTTGTTTGATCATCATCGCGATCCCATCACCCCTTTTAAGGTTGGTGATAGAGTCAAGTTTACTGCCATTTCAGCGACGCATTTTGCCGAATTAGGCGGAGTCGTTCGCCATGAATAATTCAATTGGCTTAGTGGTAAAACAGGCTGGCATGTTTAGCCAATTACAGGATGGCGGTCGCTATGGTGTTGCCAAACAGGGGTTAAGTCAGGGGGGATGCTGTGATGAAATAGCCGCTGGTTGGGCTAATTATCTACTTAAAAATAGATCGGATAGTTGCTTGCTTGAAATTACCTTTGGTCAATCTGAGTTTTTTGCTGAGTGTGATTGTCAATTGGCCTTAACGGGGGCTGATATGCAGGCGGTTATTCGTCACTCATCTGGACAAAAAACAGTGCAGCGTAATAACCGAAGCTTTATTGTTAAACGCGGCGAATCATTACAACTGGGATTTGCGCGTAGTGGTATGCGCGCTTATTTAGCGGTTCAAGGTGGCTTTCAAATTGCGCAACAGTACGCCAGTAATAGCACCGTAGCGCGTAATGCGATTGGGGGGCTCAATGGCGATGGTGGACAACTGCAAGCGGGTGACCGGTTAGCCATCTTGCCACAACGTATCGAACAGCATCAATTTGTAATGCCAAGTCAATATGTTCCCAATTATGAACAATCGGTTACGATTGGTGTGATTGAATCTTATCAGGTAGATACATTTACTGCAGCACAGAAAAAGCAGTTTTATAGTGGCGAATATTGCATTTCTGCACAAAGTGATCGCATGGGCATGCGCCTCACGGGGGAGCCATTAGCCGGAGATTTAAAGGGGATTATTTCCGAGGGCATTGCCTTGGGGAGTATTCAAATTGCCGCAGATGGATTGCCCATTATTCTATTACAGGATAGACAAACCCTAGGTGGGTATCCAAAAATAGGGTGTGTAGCACGCTCTGATTTAAGTTTATTAGCACAGCAATCGGTAGGAAAAAAAGTTCGTTTTAAACCCGTTTCATTAGATGCGGCGCAATTACGTTATCAACAGCGGCTCGCTTTTTTTAATGGAGATCGCTTTTAAACGCAGATAAAAAATGCCGCGGTTAAAGGTGCGGCATCAATAAATACAGCGTTATTTCTGCGCTTACTGCTGTTCGCTAATGGTCGCAGCGGTCACCGTTTCTCCTGCAATAACACTCACATTCACGGCTGGCGCATTTTGATAAATAAGGCTAGGCACAGGTGGCTCGGTGACGTTAGGATCGGCAACAACGGGCTCAGCAAGCTCGGTATCATCGCTGCTACAGGTGTAACCTATGCTGTAATCTCCCACTCGTACAAAACCAAACTCATATTCATAGAGGGTATCACTCTCTACTATACGTTCGTTTACTTTGGCAGCGGCAAGTGGCGCTAGCATTGGTTGCCCTAGGTAGCTGTATTGCGCTATTTCATCGTTTCTGAAGTCACCCATTAAACTATTTTCTGTTTGTGGGTAAAGATAAGCCATGGCAACACTACCAAGACAATTATTCACAACGTTACTATCAACAGATCCTTGAATTGTGCCTGCATCATCTGCATGGACCAATTCATAGCCAGTGGGTTTTAAGGTCCAATAATCTTTATTACCTACGGGGGATTTGAGTACTTTCATCAGGTTAAATTCAGCAACTAAATAATTATTGCCTGCATGAATGGTAAAGGTGTCTGTTTTTAAACGTCCGGTCATTGCTTCATCATCGGGTTTATAACCCGCACAGGAACCATTTGATGGTGTTTGTAATCCCTTAACGCTATTGTCTTCCTCGACAACGTAGGAGTCATCGGGGTTTCCGGATCCAGTTCCATCTACGATGTAAATACACATCTGATAATCGCCAGGGACAAGCGATATTCCGGTAAATAGTTGTGCGGCATCTTCGCCTTGAAATTGCAATAGATCTACTTGGCGATACTCTGTCTCTGCACCTTGTTCATCTTGCATAGCGATGATCTCTCCGGGTTGTCCGTCATTTTCATCATTATCAACGCGTTTTATAGATACATTTTTAAATGCAATGACCACATTTTGTACATTTTCTGGGCTGTCGGAGACGGCAAAAGTGAGTTGCGCACTTTTACTTTCAAGGCCATCACCGCTTCCACCACCGCAGGCGGTTAATGATATGGCTAATGCCGATAATAAACTCACTTTGTTTAATATGTGCATAAAAAATACTCCCTTATTATTGATACAGGTATAGGCTTTACTTAAAGGATACAATCATTATAGTCGCTATTACATTATCGCGTGTTTTAGTGGTTATGTTATCAGCTGCAACTAGGGAGTCATTCATTGAGTTATCAGATACAGGCAATAGGCGCAGAGCACGATCATGCACTACGTTTAATTATCGAGAGTGTGGGTGCTGAATATGGCGCAATCGGTGAAGGTTTTGGCCCCTCGGATGAGGAGGTTAAGTGTATGAGCAAACACTATCAAGAGGATAATAAAAGTCTCTACTTGGTAGCTATAATCAATGGTAAGGTTGTCGGTGGTTGTGGTATCGCCCCTTTCATTGAGCAGCAAGGCGTCTGTGAATTACGCAAGTTATTTCTTATACCTGAAAGTCGTGGCTTAGGTATTGGCAAGGCGCTCGCACAGGCTTGTCTTGATTTTGCTAAACATAACGGTTTTCAACGCTGCTATTTAGATACCCTAGCAACGATGCAATCCGCTATCGCGTTATATATGCAGCTTGGCTTTACCCATTTATCGCAACCGTTCTCGGGACTATTCACGATGGCTGTGACGTTTGGATGATTAAAGATATTTAATGGAAAGGGGGCGGGATGCGTCTATTTATTATTTTATTTTCTGCCCTTTACATTTCTCTTTACATTTCCTATGCCGGTGCCGCTTGCCCTGCTGTTACGTGGCAGGAAACGGTCACCCTAAAAAAAATCAATGATGGCGATACGGTCACCCTTAGTGATGGTCGTTTAGTGCGCTTTATTGGTATTAATACACCAGAGATTAACCACCGAGAGCGGCATAAATCAGAACCCTTTGCGATTGATGCGAAAATACTATTAGAAAAGTATATTAATAAGGGGGATAAGTTACACCTTGTTTTTGATAAACAAAGACAGGACAAATATGGACGATTGCTCGCCTATGTCTATAGTAAGACGGGACGCAATCTAGCTTTGTTACAATTGCAAGCAGGATTAGCGGAACAATGGGTGGTTGCTGGTAACGACCGCTTTTGGTCATGTTTTCAAGGTGCGGAAAATCAAGCGCGGGCCGCTAAAAAAGGGATTTGGTCAAGTTTTACCCCCTTAAGTGCTACTGATTTAAAAAAGAGCGATCAAGGTTATCTCTATGTTACGGGGAAAATTAGCAATATCAGTGAAGATAGTAAAAATATCCTATTGACCTTAGATAACCATTTAATGGTGAAAATTAAGCGTGATCGCCTGCCATTATTTGCTGGAATTAATTTTTCACGACAACAATCTCTGCTGTTAAGGGGACGGTTGACTCTCTTTAAGGGGAAACCCTATTTAGCGCTTTATCACCCTGTACAAATATTGCACTAGTCGTTTGGATAGAGAATGAATTTTTATATTTTCGTTGCTAATTGCTGTAAATAAGTAGTTATATAAAAAATTAACACTGTAAATCTGTTTATATTTTGACTATCATCACACTCTTTTTTTGTCCTTTCATACAATGGAATTTAGAAATGTCAGATTTACGCCAACAAGCGCTTGATTATCATGCTTTTCCAAAACCCGGGAAAATTAGCATTGAAATAACGACGTCAGCTGAAACTGCTGATGATTTGTCGCTAGCATACAGCCCCGGTGTGGCAGAGCCCGTTCGTGAAATAGCGGCTAATCCAGATGACGTCTATAAATATACTGCAAAAGGTAATTTAGTGGCCGTTATTACGAATGGCACAGCTATTTTAGGCTTGGGTAACTTAGGGCCGCTTGCTTCAAAACCGGTAATGGAAGGCAAGGCGCTGTTGTTTAAACGTTTTGCGGGCCTTGATGCAATTGATATTGAAGTAAAGCATCGTACATCTGAAGAGTTTATTAATACCGTTGCTAATATTGCAGATACCTTTGGGGGGATTAACCTTGAAGATATTAAAGCGCCAGAATGTTTTGAAATTGAAAAAGCATTAAAGGCGCGCTGTAGTGTCCCTGTTTTTCACGATGATCAACACGGTACTGCGATTGTAACCGCCGCAGCGATGATCAATGCATTGGAAATTCAAGGTAAAAAAATTGAAGAAGCCAAAATCGTTTGTATGGGTGCTGGGGCCGCTGCAATTGCCTGTATGGAGCTTTTAATTAAATGTGGTGCGCTGCGTGAAAAGATTTATATGTTAGATCGCAAAGGGGTTATTCATACCTGTCGTGATGATATCAATGAATATAAAAGACGTTTTGCAAATAATACCGACCAACGTACATTGCAAGATGTGATGAACGGTGCAGATGTTTTTGTTGGTGTATCCGGGCCAAATGTTTTATCGGCTGAAGATGTTAAATTAATGGCTGCAAACCCAGTCATTTTTGCCTGTTCAAACCCTGATCCAGAAATCAATCCAGAATCAGCACACTCTGCACGTGCGGATCTTATTATGGCGACGGGGCGCAGTGATTATCCAAACCAAGTGAATAATGTTTTATGTTTTCCATTCATTTTCCGTGGTGCACTGGATGTACGTGCGACTGAAATTAACGATGCAATGAAAGTGGCTGCTGTCCATGCTATTCGTAAAATTGCAAAACAACCAGTACCAGAGTCGGTCCTAAAAGCGAGTGGTTATTCTTCGCTAAGTTTTGGAAAAGGTTATATAATTCCAAAACCGATGGACCCACGTCTACTAAAAGAAGTTGCAGGTGCCGTTGCACAGGCTGCTGTTGATACAGGTGTTGCACAAATTGCATTACCTGACAATTATTTAAATTAAGTGTTCTATATTTCTGCTATTTGTTGGGTGTTGTTAAACGAATAGCAGAAATTGCTATACTATTTATAATTAATTACTGTTCGAATCTCACAGAATACGATTTATTACCTGATGATTTCACTCCTTGCTATAATCAGTACTGGAATCATAAGTTAATAAGTTGTAAATTATTGCGTTTATTTTTTAATACTATTTTGTAAGGGTATTGTATGCTAGGGAAACCTTCATCTCAGTTTGAAGCAAACCATATTGCTGATCCACTATTTCTTCATGCTGAGCATATCGCTAAAGACTTCTCGCTATTTCCAGATAATTCATTACCATCAAATACAGAACATTTAGAAGGCTTGATTGATCGCAAGCGAATTAAATCAAATTTAAAGACAATTAAAAAGTTAGATGTTGATGCTTATATTGCGCGCACAGTTGAACCCGCGGAAGATAATAAACGCCCAGGCGTAAAAAGCATTGTTGCTGGCTTTAATGGTAAAATTGTTACCGAACAAGTCAATGGGGCATTTTATAGTGCAGAAATAGAACTGGATTTTGGTGGCTATAGTCGTCGAATTGGTGTTATTGGCCAAGAGCGTAGTTCTAATAATGGCGCTTGGATGCCTGAGCACCATTTAGCGGCCAGCAAAGCAATCCGAAAATTTGCCGATTTATCAATGCCGATTGTTTATCTGATAGATACCCCTGGAGCGGATGCTGGTGAAGTCGCTAATAGTCAAAACCAAGCGCATAGTATTTCTCAAATGATCACAGAAAGTGCGAATGTTGACGTCCCGACAGTGGGTATTATTGTTGGCGTTGGTTACTCTGGCGGCGCAATTCCATTGGCAACGGCTAATATTTTACTTTCGGTACGTGATGGTATATTTAATACGATTCAGCCTAAAGGCTTACAAAGTATCGCGCGTAAATATAATTTATCATGGCAAGAATGTGCTCAGTCAGTTGGCGTATCACCTGAAGAGTTATATGAAACAGGTTGTATTGATGGAATCATTGATTACTCTCCTGTGGACCAAGATGAGCGTCAACACAATCTTCAAAAAGCGGTGGTTTCAAGCATCTTATCGATTGAAACGACATCTGTTGAATTCGTGCGTAAATACCCTGATATTTTAGAACACTATAATCGCAGTTTAAGACGCTATTTAGAGCCATCAAGTAAATTGTTAGCGATTGAAAGTGCATCTGAAAATGCACGTCTTGTCGCTAAAAATCCGACAGTACATAATAATGCCTTTGGTACAACTTATCGTTACATGCGTTATTTAACATTACGTTCGCGTATTCGTGCTATTTATAAAGGTGAGTATGGTCGTTTATCTAAGTTAACCATTCCAGAAGGTGATCTTAAAGCTCGTGTAAAAGCAGATCGTAGAGAAGTGTTTGTTACGTGGTTAAATAGCCCTGATAAGCTTATTTACGATGATACCCTCAATAAAAACTGGAAATCATTCTTAGCAAAACGAGAAGATAAAAGTGTTGAACGTAATATCTTCACGAAATTAATTTTGGGTGAGCCACAAGCTAACTACGATAATGCACGTAGTGAATTGTTAATTAATTTAACGTGGTCTTTATATAATCGCTGGAAAAGTAGCGCTGAAAATAACTTTAGAGAATTGATTTCACATCTTGAAGATGAAGTTAATGTACCTGTTACAGACTCATGGCCAGATATCAGTCAGCTGACTACTCTTGATGTGGTTACACACCATGATACAAGAGAGTGTTTCTTGCTGCATTGTCGTCATATGCTTGTATTTAATGCCCTTTATGATAATACCATGGGGAATTTAGCTTCTATTGCAAAAGAAGCAATGGCAACTAAAGAGTTGTCTCGTGAGTCTGTTAGCTCTTTGGTGCGTAGTTCATTAAAAGTGGCTTTAAGTAAAGTGAGTGAAGATGACTATGAGCAGTTATCGTTGACCTTTAACGCATGGCTAAAGAACTTTTCAGAACAAAGTAATCGTGGTGAAACCTTAGCTAAAGTGGAAGAGTGGAAGAGTATTGGTGCTCCGCAAATGAACTCAAGTTTATTTGTTGTCTTAACCTATTTATTCGAAAAAATATTACCTTCTTACTATAAAAGTCGTGAAGATGCTTCGCAGTACAATGGGGCAATTAACCCTGTACGTATTGGTCGCCGCAAAGATTTCTGGAACCGTCTAACAATGGGGTATCAAGATCTTTTAATTCAAGCTGTCTTGCGTAATGAGAAAAATAAAAAGAATAACTCGCATGAAAAGATTATTGAGAAATTCTTTACCAATTTCCAAGAAGCTAATGCAGATTTGATGACCGCAAATTTACTTGAGTTTCCGGGATTCCGTTTATCTATTGAAGAAGCGCTTGATAAAAATATTAAGCCATGTGGGTTAGTAACGGGTATTGGTGAGTTTAAACTAGAAAGCGGTGCTAACCAAAGGGTGGGGATCGCTGTTTCTAACTTATCATTCCAAGCGGGTGCCTTTGATATGGCTAGCGCAGAAAAATTCTGTGCGTTATTGGTTAAATGTGCTGAGCAACACCTACCTGTTGTTGCGTTTATAAGTTCAGGTGGGATGCAGACCAAAGAAGGTGCTGCAGCGTTGTTCTCAATGTCTGTTGTTAATGACCGTATCACACGTTTTATTCGTGATAATGATTTACCTGTTGTTATGTTTGGCTACGGCGACTGTACGGGTGGTGCACAAGCGAGTTTTGTTACTCATCCCTTGGTACAAACCTATTATTTATCGGGTACCAATATGCCGTTTGCTGGACAAATGGTGGTACCTGCATATTTACCTTCAACCGCAACGTTATCGAACTACCTGTCTCGTGTACCAGGCGCAATGGATGGCTTAGTTATTAATCCATTCTCGGATGACCTCAACGATAAATTAATCGATATCGATGAAAATATGCCAGTGCCAGTGATAACCATTGAAGAAACGATTCAACGCGCATTAATGGGCTTTATACCTGTTTGTGATATCAACGTTGATGATTTTTCACAGGCAGATCCACGTGAATTAATGTCGCCAGTGAAGAAAGTTCTCGTCCATGCTCGTGGCTGTACTGCGGTTAAACTTATTCGTAAAGCACAAGATAACAATATTAATGTTGTCCTTGTTGCATCGGATCCGGATATGACATCCGTACCTGCAGATATGCTTGGTAAAGGCGATAAACTTGTCTGCTTAGGCGGTAATACTTCAGATGAGAGTTACTTGAATGCTAGCTCTGTATTGAAAGTTGCTGAATATGAAGAAGTGGATGCATTGCATCCTGGCATTGGGTTCCTATCTGAAAGTCCACAATTTGCCGATTTATGTGTAAGCCATGACATTAATTTTATTGGCCCAAGCATGAACAGTATGCTGACTATGGGGAATAAATCTAACGCAATTAAAACGGCACAAGAAAATGGAGTGCCTGTTGTTCCTGGTAGCCATGGTATCTTAACGGGTGCAGAACAAGCGCTTGATATTGCTAATAGCATAGGTTATCCCGTACTGCTTAAAGCAGTTAATGGCGGTGGTGGTAAAGGTATCTTGGTTATTGAAAAAGCTGAAGATATGTTTGCTGGCTTCAACCAAGTATCGGCCGAAGCGCGTGGGGCATTTGGTAATGGCGATTTATATTTAGAAAAATATATTACTTCATTACGCCACATCGAAGTACAACTGTTGCGTGATAAACACTGTAATACTAAAGTGCTTGGTATTCGAGATTGTTCTGTACAACGTAATAACCAAAAAGTTGTCGAAGAGTCTGCATCGACGATGTTGCCTGCTAAACTTGAAGCAGAAGCGTTAAAGCATACTGAAGCTTTAGCGGATGCTGTTGATTATATGGGTGCGGGTACGGTTGAATTCATTTATGACTTAGACCAAGATGCTATCTACTTTATGGAGATGAATACACGTCTACAAGTTGAGCATCCAGTAACAGAGGCAACGTCTGGTATTGATATTGTTAGTGCACAATATGCGATTGCTTCAGGTGAAAGTATTGCAGATATGCAACCAGGTAAAATAGGTTATGCCATCGAAGTGCGTGTAACGGCAGAGAAAGCGGCCCTTGATAATAATGGTGTGATGCAGTTATTACCTCATCCAGGTAAGGTCGTTGAATATGTAGTGCCTGAGCAAGATGATGTTGAAGTTATTTCCATGATTGCCGAGGGTAAAGAAGTATCGCCATATTACGACAGCTTAGTCGCACAGTTTATCTGTCACGGCAAGGATCGTAATGATACGGTTAAGAAGTTACTTAAATTCTTAGATAATATTGTCATCAAAGGGATTGCAACCAATATTCCTTTATTACAACGTATCTTAAAAGATGAGGCCTTCTTAAAAGGCGTTTACGATACCACTTATTTACCTAAATTTATGGCTAAACTAGACCAGCAAGTGATGATTGCCGAAATGGAAGCGTCAGCTTCTACGGGTGGTGAAGATTGATCTATCCGTGTTGATGGTAGTAATGAACTTAAAGTGATTGCACAAAGTGCAGGTATTTTCTACCGAGCATCTTCGCCTTCTGAGCCAGATTTTGTATTGGAAGGTGATATTGTGACTGTGACAAAAACATTAGGTTTAATGGAAGCGATGAAGATGTTCTCACCAGTAACATTAGATAGCTTTAATCGTCAAGATGCCGTTTTATATGATCCTGAAACTAAATTCCGTGTCGAGCGTATTATCAACGCCAACGGTCAGCAAGTTTCAAGTGGTGACTTGTTATATATAGTAACGCCCTTATAAGGTGTAGCTTATAATAAAAAAGCCAGTCGATTGACTGGTTTTTTTTTGAATAAAAAGTAATTTTCGCTGAGACGAATGTAATGAATATTGATATTCCTTTAATCTGTAATGATGCAATACTAAGCGCAAAAGCAAAGTTATTACGTGAAAAATGGGGCTTTTTAAGCACCCGTAATGACCATTTTCAATTACATCTTTTACCCGACCATCTTGCCCTAGAGCAAGTTGATGATGCTAAGCAAGGCTTAGTTTTTGTCGATTTTGTATCAGGGGCTGTTGCTCATCGCCGTAAATTTGGTGGTGGTAAAGGACAATCCATTGCCAAAGCCATTGGTTTAAAGGCGGGTGTGCAGCTTGATGTGATTGATGCGACGGCAGGACTTGGGCGAGATGCCTTTGTATTAGCATCTCTGGGCTGCAATGTCACCTTAGTTGAACGTTCTCCGGTGGCTGCTGCTTTGCTGGAAGATGGATTAGAGCGAGCTTATATGAATGTCGAAATTGGTAGTTGGATGCAACAACGCATGCGCTTGCATTTTGGCTCTGGCTATGAATATTTACAACAGCATGAAACGGATGTGGTTTATTTAGATCCGATGTTCCCACACAAAAAGAAATCGGCATTAGTTAAAAAAGAGATGCGCGTTTTTCAAGGTGTCGTCGGGGCGGATCTAGATGCGGATAATTTACTTGAAGTTGCGCTAAATGCAGCCCGTTATCGTGTCGTTGTAAAACGTCCCGATTACGCGCCCTATTTAAATGACAAAAAACCGACTATGACCATTAAAACTAAGAAAAACCGCTTTGATGTTTATGTGAAGAAGGCTATCCCTACTATTAAATAACCTAAACGGAGGATCATCAACATGTTGTACCCCTCCGTTGGTATTAGATGATTGAAAGTAGGCAATACATTGGTGATACTCTGCTAACGAAAATTTTATTGTCGATATTTAGATGTTTGATATCTATTTCCCTAAATTAGTTCTGCAGTTATTGAGTAGTTAAGCTAACATTAATCCATGTATTTTATTTATACCATTCCGCATAATATTGTGGTCAGGGCTTGTTAAGGAAAATGATGGAGAGCAAGGCGTATGATTGAGTAATAGCAGGCTATTACGATTGAATGCAACGCAGCTATCTATTATTTTAACCAACAAAATAGATCAGATACTTATACGGATTGGTATTAATTAATAGCGCTCAAAGGAACTGAAAAATGAAATGGATAGGTAATATAAGTATCATTCAAAAACTCGGCTTAGTCATCCTACCACCACTACTAGCCAGCCTGGTTTACGGTCTAATTTTACTTAATGATAAGTATCAGTATCGTGAAGATTTATCAAGGGTTCAGTCATTAAGCCTATTATCAGTTAAAAATAGTAATTTGGTTCATGAATTACAAAAAGAACGAGGAATGAGTGCAGGCTTTATTGGTTCTAAAGGTAAGGCATTTGCTGATAAGCTGCCAGCCCAACGAACATTGACGAACAAGGTCCGGGATTCATTTAATCAGTTTCTATCTACCCATATTTTACCTGTTGGTTTTCAATCTGAAATATCTCAGGTGCAAGAGCAGCTGGCGATATTGCCATCAGTGCGTCAACAAGTTGATGATTTATCTATATCGGTTGCAGATGAAGTTGCTTATTATACGAAGCTAAATGCTATTTTATTAAGCATTGTTGATTTGACTGCTAAAAGTGGTGCAGATCAATCTATCGCGATAAAAGCGGTTGCTTTTAGTGCATTTTTACAAATGAAAGAAAGGGCGGGTATTGAAAGAGCGGTTTTGAGCTCTACTTTTGGCCAAAATGGTTTTAAAGTAAACACCTTTACGCGCTTTGTCACATTAGTTGCTGAGCAAAATAGCTATCAAGAGCGCTTCTTAGCCCTTGTAGCTGATGAGTTAAAACGCGATTACCAAACATTGCTAAGCAGCGATGCAATGAATAAAGTAACAATGTTCCGTAAAATTGCGTTATCTCAGGATAGCGTGCAAATCGCAACACAAAATCCTGTGGATTGGTTTACTACATCGACTGATCGGATTGAGTTACTTCGCAAATTTGAAGGTCAATTAGCGGATGATTTAGTCGCTGTTACACTTGCTCAACTTGAATCCTCTACAAGCTCTATGATTTGGCTGGCAAGTTTGTTTTTCGTGATGTTTCTACTCGTTGTTATATTAAGTTTTTCGGTTGCAAGATATCTTCATCAAAACCTTTACTATGTCGCGAGTCGTATTAGTGATTCACGAAGAAAATTCGATTTAAGTGTACGCATAGACCATGAAGGAAATGATGAGTTTGGTGAGTTAGCTACTGCTTTTAACGATATGATGTCGGATTTTGAATCTGTCATTCAAAGTGTGCGTGCTAGTTCAAGTTTGATTATTGATTCGGTTAACCAACTTAATGGCTACACGGGCAAAATGCAAGACGATATTTCCATCGGTTATTCTGAGGCAGAGCAGGTGGCCTCTGCCATGACTGAAATGAGCGCTACTGTTGCCCAAATTGCTGCAAATGCGGTAGAAGCAGCGCAGGCATCATCAAGCGCTAGTCAAGAAGCCAGTGAGGGTCGTATTGAAGTCGACAAAACAAGTGAATCGATAAAATCATTGGCGGATGAAATGGCGCATGCATCTAATTCAATTAATGAATTGGACAAAGAAATACATTCCATTGTCAGTGTGCTCGATGTTATTTCTGGTATAGCGGAGCAAACCAATTTACTTGCTTTAAATGCCGCCATTGAAGCTGCCCGGGCTGGAGACTTGGGACGCGGTTTTGCGGTTGTAGCCGATGAGGTTCGTAATCTTGCGCAGCGAGCAAAGGAGTCAACGTCAGATATTAAAAATATGACTGAGCGATTAAAAACGGGAGCCTCTGTTGCGGTGAAATCAATGGAAGTCGGACAAGTAAAGGCTGAAGAAAGTGTTATAGAAGCAGAAAGGGCTGGAAATGAGTTGACGCGAATTGTCTCTCATGTTTGTGTTATTGATAGAATGAATGAGCAAATAGCAACGGCTACCCATCAACAGTCCGCAGTGGCAGATGATGTTAACCATAATGCACTTAAAATTAGCGATATTTATCAAAATACAAAAGAAATAGCCGATCAAATTAGTTTGCTTAATACTAAGCTTTTATCAGCTTCCAATACGATGTCACAGCAAGTGAGTAAATTTACGTTAAGTTAACCTGATATTGTACTCAGCGATATTTAAAATGTAAGTCTATTGCAGTATATAAATATATTGAAAAGGTGGTCTCCTGTTTCGATCTGAGTGTTGTTTTATAGATAATACTCAATGAAAGGCTTTGGCCTTATCTGACAACCGTTATATTTTGTGCCAAAATATAACGGTATAAATTTTTATTATTCTTCTATAAGTGTCTGTGTTTATACCAATCGGATTAAGTATGTGATCTAAATTTTACGCAGGAAAAATGGCTTAATTTGAGGCGTAAGTTGACGCAAATGGTTGTTCCCTTTGCGAAACTTACAACAAAAAAGTAAGTTATTTTAACCAGTAAAATAGATCAGCTATTTATTCCGATTGGTATTACTATTGCAATTAAAGAATAATTGCCAATGGGAGAGCTGTTATGTCATTGAAATTATTCGTTGTCTTAAGCCTTGTTTTATCATTGAGTTGCATTGCGGGTGAGATCACCATAGATAAAAGAGATTCTGTTATTCGTAACGATATCTTTGATGCCAAAAGGGAACGAGCTGCAGAGTATAAGCGTAATGAAGAACAGAGGCGGATTAATAATCAAGTCTGGTTTTATGAATTACCATTGGGGTGTGCTTTTTTTAAGCGTGCATACCTAATCTACCGCTGTACGGATGGGCGCTACCTTCGAGGTGATGACCTTAATAATAAACCGAGATATCGACAACTCTCACCTGCGGAAGTAGAAACGATTAATGAAAATTAAAAAAAACTTATTTTACGCTTAAATATTATTTGCAGATCGGTTATTCTGCATGCAATACCTTAATATCAAAATTGGAAAACGAGATGATTGTACTAGGACACCAGAACCCAGATTGTGATAGCTTATGTTCAGCTATCGGACTTGCTAGCTTATTTAATAAATTAGGTAAGGAAGCGACCCCTGCTTTACAAGGAGAGCCGAATCCTGAAGCGCTTTTCTTATTAGAACAGTCAGGTTTACCACAACCAGAGATTCGTACCTCTGTTGCAGGTGAAGAGATCTTTATTGTTGACTATTCTGATTGGGGACAGGGCACGGAAGATATGAAAAAAGCAACAATACTTGGTATTGTTGATCATCACAAATTGGGTGACATTACGACATCGACCCCATTAGAGTGCTGGATTTGGCCTGTTGGTTGTAGCGCAACGATAGTCTACAACATGTATAAATTTCATAATCAAACGCCAGATGCGACTGTGGCTAAAATGATGATGGGGGCTATCATCTCTGATACCGTTAATTTCCAAGGCCCAACAACAACGGATATTGACAAAATAGCAGCGCAAGAACTAGCTAAAATTGCCGGTGTTGATGATATGCAAGCCTTTGCTGAAGCGCAATTTGAAGCTAAATCGGATATCAAACTTGTCCCTGCTGCAGAACTCATTCTACGCGATCAGAAAGTATTTGAAATGGGCGGTGAGAAGCTGGCGATCGGTCAATTAGAGTTAACTTCACTGGAAACTGCATTTTCAAAGAAATCAGATATGTTGATTGAAATGGGGCAGTTGCAAGCAGATAAAGGTTTCCATTCGACCATCGTGTTATTAACGGATATTAATAAATTAGATACAACCGCTTTGATTATTAGTAAAGATGCTAACAAGGTGGCAGCAGCACTCAATAGCAAAGTTGTTGATCATGCCATTGAATTACCCGGTGTCGTAAGTCGTAAGAAGCAAATCATTCCTTTCTTACAAGCGGCATTCGAAGCTTAATCATTATATAAAAAAGATAGGGCGAATATCTTCGGGTATTCGCCCTTTTTTATTGCTCTACTTTCAGTTACTCTCACTTTTCTATCTATCGTTTGAGGTTTTTATGCATATTCATATTCTTGGTATCTGTGGCACTTTTATGGGCGGTGTAGCGCTTCTTGCAAAATCATTGGGTTATAAAGTTACGGGCAGTGATAAAAATGTCTATCCACCGATGAGTACACAGCTTGAAGAGCAGGGGATAGAATTAATTCAGGGCTTTGATCCAAAACAGTTAGATATAAATCCAGATCTTGTTGTGATCGGTAATGCCATGAGTCGAGGTAATCCCTGTGTTGAAGCCGTATTAGATAAACAAATCCCCTATATCTCTGGCCCGCAATGGTTATTAGAACATGTTTTAAAAGATCGCTGGGTCTTAGCTGTTGCAGGTACCCACGGTAAAACATCTACGTCTAGCATGCTCGCATGGATCTTAGAGTATGCGCAGATGAAACCAGGCTTCTTAATCGGTGGGGTGCCTGAAAATTTTGGCCTCTCTGCAAGATTAGGTGAAACGCCTTTTTTTGTTATTGAAGCCGATGAATATGACAGTGCTTTTTTCGATAAACGATCTAAATTTGTACATTATCATCCTCGCACTTTAATACTTAATAACCTTGAATTTGACCATGCTGATATCTTTGAAGATTTAAATGCAATTAAAAAACAGTTTCATCATTTAGTGAGAACCGTGCCAAGCAGCGGTCGAATATTTATCCCCAATCAAGACCAAGCATTAATGGCTGTCAAACAGATGGGGTGTTGGAGTGAAGTCGAATATTTGGGGGAAGATTGGTCAACCCAAAAAATTAAACAAGATGGTAGCCTGTTTGCTGTTTATTTAGAGGGAAAAAAACAGGGAGAGGTAACATGGCATTTAATGGGCGACCATAATGTCGCTAATGCACTGGCGGCAATAGCTGCGGCGCGTCACGTTGGAGTAACTCCTGAAATCGCAATAGCTGCATTGACCGAATTTAAAAGTATTAAACGTCGCATGGAAGTAAAAGGTATTGTCAATAATATTACTGTTTATGATGATTTTGCCCATCATCCGACAGCTATTCAGACGACCATCGCTGGACTACGAGCCAAAGTGGGTAAAGAGCGAATTATTGCTGTATTAGAGCCGAGATCAAATACGATGAAAATGGGCGTTCATAAGGAAGCGTTAGTTAATTCATTAGCAATGGCGGATGTTGTCTATTGTTTTGAAGACGCCAATATTGACTGGTCTATCCAAGCTCTTTTTGCTGAGCAAGTACAACAAGTTACTGTAGAGCATGATATTGAAGCATTAATAAAGCGCTTGGTAGACACTACACAATCGGGCGATCACCTATTAATTATGAGTAATGGTGGCTTTGCTAACATCCATCAGAAGTTACTTGATCGATTAAAGGAGGAATAATGGAATATAAAGATACGGTGACATTAGCGGTGACAGGTGCGTCGGGTAGCGGTTATTTTTTACGTTTATTAGAGCAGTTGGTATGTGCAAAGGTTAAAGTTTATTTACTGCTCTCGGAAGCTGCCAAGATTGTATTAAAAACAGAAGTCGGTGAAGATTGGCCTGAAGGTGCTCCAGCAATAAACGACTTTTTAGTTGAACGGTTTAATAGTAAGGAGGGACAAATTACTTTCTTAACGGCTAAAGATTGGTTTTCACCCGTCGCATCCGGTTCATCCGCACCACATAAAATGGTGATATGCCCATGCAGTTGTGGCACATTGGCTTCTATCGCCAATGGTTTATCAAATAATCTTATAGAGAGAGCTGCGGATGTTATCTTTAAAGAGAAAGGGCAATTAATTGTAATGCCAAGGGAGACACCATTTTCTACATTACATTTAAAGAATATGCTTACCTTGTCAGAGTTAGGGGCTACCGTAATGCCATTAGCACCTGGATTTTACCATCAACCAAACTCAATTGAAGAATTACAAGATTTTATGGTCGCGCGAGTGATGGATCATCTTAAGATTGCCCATAGTGTTGCTAAGCGTTGGTGTGAAGAGCAATAAAAATCACAAAAGAGTAATATTAGTGTTATTTTTAACCATAAATATAACCTTTTAATAAATAGTGTTTTTATTTGTAATAAACGCTTGCCAATGT